>CAKSUE010000214.1 GCA_934501135.1 uncultured Eubacteriales bacterium
AATTATGGCAATGTAAAGGGGACAGATACACCAGCTGCAGACACTGATAATAATGAAGAAAATGAATATACATCAGTAGGCGGAATAGTAGGACGTGGAAAGAATATATATGTTAATGAATGCACTAATTATGGAATAATTGAAGGTACTAGATCAGTGGGAGGAGTTGCAGGATATACTACTGATAGCAGTATAGAGTATTGTAATAATGGTGATTCTACTTACAAGAATGTTACAAATGTAATAGGTAAGGATGAAATTGGAGGAATAGTTGGTACATTTGGTGGAACCAAAAGCAATATATTATCAATCTCTCTCCGGTACAATAATAATTACGCTAATATTAGTGGTAGCACAGAGGTAGGTCAAATATATGGTTGGCGCTCAAAATACTCAAATGAGGAGAACAATCATGAGTATGCAAGTGTGTCAATAGTAAATGTAGCTTCTATTCAGGAACAAGTTCCTTATGCTGAAATGCCTAACCCAGATCCAGTTGTAAGTACATTATCTAGAACAGCATTGGCACCAGTAACGTTAAAGTCACTTAATAAGGAAATACCTGATGTACAGAAAGCAGTTGAATCAGCGGAGAAAATAAATGCAACTGATAATTCTAATACTGAAACAATAGTATTAGAAGAAGAGGAAAAAGGTTTTTTTGAAAGGATTTGGGCTTGGATATTGGATAATATAGATAAAGTAAAAGAATTTATAAAAAATAGTTGGAATGGATGTAATTTTAAATATCAAATTAGCCAAGTAAGAGTCTAGATATACATAAATATATTAGATAACCCAAATCTTTTTCACATTTACCATATATAAAAAGATATCATAACCACCAGTTCACTGGTGGTTATGATTATTAAATTTCTTATTTAGTAATTTTAAAGATCTTTTTTCTATTCTTGAAACGTAAGATCTTGATATTTTTAGAAGTTGAGCAACTTCACGCTGAGTTAATGGAATTTTTCCATTTAATCCGTATCTTAATTCTATGATTGTTCTTTCTCTGGGAGATAGAATTTCATATATGTACTTGTAAAGTTTTTCAGATTTAATTTTTATATCTAAATCATCTATTATTGAGTCTTCTACAGACATAACATCCATAAGCGTTAGAGCATTACCTTCTTTATCTGTATCAATTGGTTCATTCATAGATATATCTTGTGCAGACTTTTTTCCATTTCTAAAAAACATCAGTACTTCATTTTCTATACATCTAGATGCGTAACTTGAAAGTCTTATGCCTTTAGATGAATCAAATGTATCAACCGCTTTTATAAGACCTATGGTACCAATTGATACTAGATCATCCTGATCATTTGAATTTGAATAATATTTTTTTATTATATGGGCAACTAATCGTAAATTATGCTCTATTAATTTATTCCTGGCGTTAAGATCACCATCTTTATATAACTCTAAATATTTTTTTTCATCTTTTGCAGAAAGTGGTTTTGGGAAGGATCCTGCACCAGTAACGTGCAGTATAAAAAATAGGACGTCTTTAATTAATAAATCAATAATAAGATTCAGCACGTTAATCCCCCTATTAATATATTATAATTATACTTATGCTAATTAATAAGGAAATGTGCTAGTACAATTTATATTATGATTATTTTATTGTTTATTGAAATTAAGTATTTATTATTTGTAAATAAAAAATGAACTTAATTGAAAAATAAATGACGATAATGTATAATAAATTATAAGTAATACAAGAAGGGGTAGATGTCATGAAATATGTAGTATTACTTTGTGACCATATGGCAGATTATCCAAATAAAGAGATTTTTAATAAGACACCACTGGCTTTTGCAAAAACACCAACAATGGATTATTTAGCGCCTAAATCGCAAATAGGATTAGTAAAAACTATACCGCACGATTGCGAAGCTAGAGATGATATTTCGGCTATGTCAATTATGGGTTACAACTCGAAGATTTACTTAAATAATAAAATTATTGATTGGAATAAAAAAATACCATTAAGTCTTAAATCCTTTTATACTATACATAATATAAAGGCTTCTGTTATATCAAGGTCAAACTTTGTTAGAGGAATTGCAAGGAGTGCAGGCATGCATTTATGTGATTTAGGTGAGCCTATTGGTAGCATTAAGGATGACTATAAAAAGAAAATAGATCTGGTTTCTAAAGAATTCAACGATGGCTACGAGTTAGTATATTTACATTTAGAGCTTTATGACGAAGATAAAAGTATTGAAGATAAAGTAAATAGAATAGAAAATCTTGATAAATATATGTTAAAACC
>CAKSUE010000215.1 GCA_934501135.1 uncultured Eubacteriales bacterium
ATTATAGAGTTCTCCTCCGTTTTTTATAGGAAGGCCAACAACTGAAACTATATCCATACCCTTGGTTTCCTCTATTATTTTAAGCATAGCGTTTACTGCGGAGTCTAATAATTCATCTTGATAAAATAAATCATTACAAGTATATGCTGTTATACACAATTCAGGAAAAACAATAAGCGCTACATCATTATCATTTGCTTCCTTTATTAGCTTAATTATATTATTGGCATTATTTTCACAATCTGCAACTTTTATTTCAGGTGTAGCACAAGCTACCCTTAAAAATCCATCTTTCATTTCAAACTCTCTCCATAAAATTTAATTACTAATTACAACTATTAAAAATATTATTACCAAATAGTTTTTCTATATCCTAAACAACTAATCTTATTGTTAACAAGATTAAATTAGCTTACTTTCGTAATCAATCATATATGACGAAGCATATCCTAAAATTGTCCAGAAAATAAAAATAGTAAATGTAATATCTGATAATATAGTAATCTCAACTAAACTATAAATACTATACGCAACAATAAATGAAAACAGTTTTGGAAATGGAGTATTTTGTGAATCATTAATCTTAAATAAGGCTTTACTAAACCTCAAAGCTATAAGCAAAGAAAATGCAAAAAATATAATAAAACCTACTAATCCCCAAGCAACTAATATAGTAATATATCCGTTATGAAAATTAGGGAATTTAAGCCCACCCTTAATATACATATCACCATAATCGGGTATATTTGCAATTCCTATCCCCATAACAGGGTTTTTCTTAAACATTACTATTGCTTGTTTTATAAGTGTAACCCTTCCGCTACTTCCATCATAATTATTTTCCCCTAAAACACGTCCTATTTCTACTGAGTCCATAATTGAATTCTCAGCATCCTGATTGTTCTTATCCTTTGTTTTTTTATTTATCAGCTGATTTTCATCAAGATCTATTTGATCAACGTTTTTATCAACGCCAATCTTATTATCGTAAATAGATTCCTCTAACTTATGCATATCGTTAATCAAAATGGCTATTCTGTCTTGACATATTCCTCTTATTCCAAACGATCCTGCTATTATACAGAATCCCACAGATAAAATCACTGCAACGTTTTTGATTATTATTTTCATAGAAATTTCTTTTTGTTTATTGAACAGCTGATAAAACAAAATAACAATTATATATATAAGCAAAAATATAAATGCACCATTTGAATCAGACAAAACGAGAGAAATAATATTAATAATTACTGAGCAAACGTAAGCCACTAAAAACCGCTTTTTATTTTTCCGTTTTTTAAACTCATCACTATCAATTAGAATATGTGTTGCTATAACTGCCAACACGCAAAATAGCGCTAAAAGATTTGAGTTTGTATATACACCTATAAGTCTATTTTCATATATTCCTAACCAGTAATAATCGAAAACTTTCATTTGTATTTTCACCACAGCAAATACAAGCCCAATAAAAGAAATAACTGTGGTTAGGCTAACTAATATTTTAAGTAAAACAAACATTTCCTTTTCTATGTTTTTAACGTCTTTTTCTGAAAACATCCCATAAAACACAAAAAAACAAAGCAAATATGTAAATATATAAAGCAAGTTCATTAATAGATTATCTTTAAAATGTAAAAGGATCGTAACCAAACAGGATGCAATGAAAAATAATAAAATTTTATTGTAACAGACTTTCTTATATATTCCTTTAATAAAATAGTTATTTATTAATATTACTCCTCCCCATATCATTAAAAAGACATGGATTACTCTAGCAACTAGATCACAAAACGCTACTGAGAAGAAAAATAAATCTATCAAAAAAACTATTCTAAAAATACTAGAATCAAATATAATTCTAGAAATTTTATTAGATATTCTCTGTTTATTCAATTTAATCAATTAATTTATCCCCCCTGCAGCGGAGACTTTAAATACTTTAAGTATATTCATTTAAATAAATTACTTATCGTTAAGACATTTCCTAAAGCTATCTACTACATATCTTGCTTCTTCATCTGTTAACAGACTATTCAATGGTAACGTTATTTCATTCTTATACATATTAAAAGAATTAGGATAGTCCTTAATGTCAAATCCCATATTTTTATATGCTGTATGCATAGGCAATGGTTTATAGTGGACATTTGTTGCCACACCACAATCTTCCATTTTAATAATTAAGTTATTTCTAAAAGTTTCATCTTTTCCATTAAGTCTAACTAAATAAAGGTGTCCACTACTCTTTGAGAAATTATCATAATGCTTTAAAA
>CAKSUE010000216.1 GCA_934501135.1 uncultured Eubacteriales bacterium
CTTTCAAGCTCAGCAGCTAAAACTTGACGCATTTCCATTATAAAATACCTCCTAATTCAGTAAGACCTTGCTCCATTTGTTCTTTACTTATTGGAATACTATGATTACCAGCACCAAGCTTTTCAACAAAAGATATACCTTTACCTTTTATTGTATTTAAAATTATCATAGAAGGTTTATCACTTTTTTTAGCTTCAATTATAGATTTGTCTATTTGTTCACAGTTGTTTCCATCTTCAACTACTATTGTATTCCATCCAAATGCTTTCCATTTTTCATCTAATGGATCTATTGAACATACTTCATCTAAGGTACCATCTATTTGCATTTTATTATAATCAGTAAATGCTATAACGTTATCTAATTTATGATGTGCAGCAAACATAGCAGCTTCCCAAATTTGTCCCTCTTGAGATTCTCCGTCTCCTATGATTGTATATATTGTAGCATTATCTTTTTTTATTTTAGATGCCTTTGCAATACCCATAGCACAAGAAAAACCTTGTCCTAGTGATCCAGTTGTCATATCAATTCCGGGTGTCCTATTCATATCACAATGGCTTGGTAAGTTAGTGCCGGGTTTATTTAGAGTATCAAGCCATTCACTTCCAAAATAACCTTTATCACTTAACATGGCATATACAGCGGGTCCACTGTGCCCTTTAGAAACAACTAGCCTGTCCCTTCCTTCCATCTTAGGATTTTTAGGGTCAATGTTCATATGTTTTTCATATAAAACAACTAATAGATCTACTATAGATAGAGATCCACCAATATGTCCTACACCGAGGGTACCGATGGTTTTGAGTGTTGATTTTCTTATTTCAACACTTTTAGCTTGTAAATCTGTCATAATTACCTCCTAAAGTATATTTACTTTTAATGCACAAAATAGAGTATGTGTATTATATTTAATTTATTTTAGATTATCTGGTCCAAAGCTAATAGGTAACAGTTCTTCAAGCGTAAAGGTTTTACTTTCATTTTCGCTTTTAGCAATTATAACTTTCATTTCTTTTGGATTACAAAACTCTCTTAAATACTGTCTGCATACTCCGCATGGAGCTGAATAATTTGAGAAGACATCAATTTCTTCTTCAGGTCCACCAACAACAGCAATAGCGGAAAATTCTTTATGACCTTCAGAAACAGCTTTTAAAAGGGCAGTTCTTTCTGCGCATGTAGTTGGAGTATATGAGGCACACTCTATATTACATCCCTGATAAACTTTACCATCTTTTGTTAAAAGGGCTGCTCCTACTTTAAACTTTGAGTAAGGGGTGTAGGAATTCTTTCTAGCTTCAATTGCAGAAAGAATAAGAACTTTTTCATTTAACATAAAAAAATCTCCTTAATTAATTTATTGACACTTAAAATTACAATAGATATTATACAACAAACCAACACACATTTAAATGATAAACATAGCAGAAATAAAATGGCAAATTAGAGATATTTTTCATAAAAATTAGAAATTGACTTAATACTTATCAAAACTTATGAATTGGAATAGTATTTTTAGTTTATTTACAGTAAAAAAAGCTTTCCTTAAAGAAAGCTTTTTATAAAATCTTAAACTGTAATATATCGAGAGCTTGCATACCCCTCTATTCCATTATAGTTTACAACATACCAGTCGCCCCATTGTCCGGAAATTCTTACATTTGCCCCTTGAGGTATTTGTGTAAGTATTTCAGATTCCGTAGTTGGTCTACTTCTTAGGTTTAAAGGTCCGGATGCTGTTGTAACAATACCATATCTTTCAACTTGTGGCTCTATAAACGGAATACCAAAATATTCAGTAAGTGACATTACTAAATTTCTAGCAATTAAGTTTATATTATTTCTTATCCACATGGCCTCCTCGGGGTTGTCATGATATGCTATTTCAACCAAAACAGCAGGAACTCTTGTTCTTGTTAACTCTGCCAATGATGTTGTAGGCACAGCCCTAACAGCAGATGGATCTGGATAAATCTTTTTTAGATTGTTTACAAATATATCAGCGGCTCTTTTGCTGTTTTGAGAATTTGCATAATAGTATACGTCAGATCCCTTTAGTGTTCCCGATAATTTTGGAGGAGCCGCATTTGAGTGAAGAGCTAGATGAAAATCAACATTACTTGCATTAGATTCATTTATAGCTTGTGAAAGAGTTTGGCTTGGTGTATTTCTCACATATTCAATTCCACTTGAGTTTAGATAAGGAATCATTTCATCTGCAATAAGGTTCATGTAATATTCTTCATTTCCACCATCTACATATGGATTGAAC
>CAKSUE010000217.1 GCA_934501135.1 uncultured Eubacteriales bacterium
AAATAGCACCATAGCCAACAGGATAAAATTTAGAACCAGATGTACATATAGCTCCATATCCCACAATAGCATAACCCGGGTCTATGCCTAATATTACCATAGATTTCCCTCCAGACAAACTTTATAGTTCTAAGAAACACTTAATTATATCATGTTAAAATTATACTATCAAGATAATTTATAAATATCTCTATATAAAGTCTGGAACCGATAGATATCTCTCGCCGGTATCAGGCAATATAACCACAATATTTTTATTTATATTCTCTTCTCTCTTTGCAATTTCAGTCGCAGCCCAAACTGCCGCGGAAGATGATATTCCAACCAACAGTCCCTCTGTTTTAGCAATAGTCCTACCAGTTTCAAATGCATCTTCATTTTTTACAGTTACTATCTCGTCATATATATCTGTATTTAATGTTTTAGGTACAAACCCCGCACCTATCCCTTGTATTTTATGAGGACCTGCAGTTCCATTAGATAAAACAGGTGAATCATATGGTTCTACTGCTATTACATTTATTTTTGGATTCTTGGATTTCAAAAACTCGCCAACTCCACTTATAGTTCCCCCTGTACCAACGCCAGACACAAAAATATCAACTTTTCCATTAAGGTCTTCCCATATCTCAGGTCCTGTTGTTTTTTTGTGTATTTCCGGATTCATATGATTCTCAAATTGCGATGGCATAAAGCTGTTTGGAGTTTCTTCCATCAATCTCTTTGCCTCATCAATAGCACCTTTCATTCCTTTAGAACCAGGTGTTAAAACAACTTCGGCACCATATGCTTTTAATAAGTTTCTTCTTTCAATGCTCATTGTTTCTGGCATAGTTAAAATCAATCTATACCCTTTAGATGCTGCTATACATGCAAGGCCTATTCCTGTGTTTCCGCTTGTAGGCTCAATTATAACTGATCCTTCAGAAATTAATTCCCTATTCTCAGCATCTTCGATCATCGCCTTTGCTATTCTATCTTTCACGCTTCCAGCTGGATTAAAGTACTCAAGTTTAGCAATTATATTTGCATTAATACCTTTTTTTATTTGATATCTTTTTAGATTAATTAATGGTGTCTTACCAACTAAATCAGAAATATTACTATAAACCTTATTCATATAAACTCTCCTTTTTATAAATTCGACTATTGAAATTTATTTTTTATTAATATATAATAGTTAAGCAATAGGATATGGACGTTTAGCTCAGCTGGTAGAGCTTTCGCTTGACGTGCGAAAGGTCAGCGGTTCAAGTCCGTTAACGTCCACCAATTAGTTAGGATAAACTGCATTCAATTAAAGTATGCAGTTTTTTCTTTTTGTTTAATATATCTAATTCGAAAACGTATTCTTTAAATTCTAATATTATATTTTATAAAGTAATATACATTTATAAATTACACATTTTTATTATATTGAAAAATAGCATAAATTATTAGTAAAAACAGACCTGAACATCTACATTTGTCCAGGCCTTTTATATTATTTTCTATTAAATATTGACATTATATCATAGAAAGCATCATCGTCATCAACTTCATCAATCTTAGAAGATTCAGAAACTTTTTTAGTCTCTTTATCATTTTTATTATCTTTTAAATCATCAAGCTCTTCTTTTGATTTATCTTTCTTTCCAGTATAACTTTTTTGTGCTGGTGATAAAGTAGGAATATTTTTATCTCTTGTTGCAAATCCTGTAGCTATTACTGTAACACTAATCTCATCTTCCATTTCTTCATCAAACGCAGCACCCCAAATTATATCTGCTGATGCATCTGCTTGTTCAGATATCATCATAGATGCTGTTTCAATTTCATCTAATCCAACATCTGGAGAAGATGTGATATTTATTATAACACCAGTTGCTCCATTAATTGCAGTTTCAAGTAACGGACTAGATATCGCCATATTAGCAGCATTTTCTGCTTTATCTTTTCCTGAAGAGCGTCCAACGCCCATATGTGCATAACCTGCATCTTTCATAACCGTTGTAACGTCAGCAAAGTCCAAATTAACTAGACCAGGTACAAGTATTAAGTCTGATATACTTTGTACGCCTTGACGAAGAACATCATCGGCAACAGCAAATGCATTTATAAGAGTAATCCTTTGTTCACTTGCATATTTTAATCTTTCATTTGGTATAACAACTAATGAATCTACATGTTCTCTTAAGGCAGTAATACCATTTTCAGCTTGCTCCATTCTACGTCTTCCTTCAAAAGCAAATGGTTTTGTTACTATGCCAATTGTAAGT
>CAKSUE010000218.1 GCA_934501135.1 uncultured Eubacteriales bacterium
ATTCAAAACAGTGTGGATTCTATTGAGAATGCTGTGCATCAGGGGATTATAGAACGATCGAGCATGCGCATTGATATAACTGTAAGTGAAGAAAATTCACGTATAATGATCCGAGACAATGGAACTGGCATTAAAAATAGTGAGGCTCAAGCCACCTTAATGAATGTAGGAAATTCGAAGAAGCGTAATTCCAATAATCGTGGGTTTAGAGGAATTGGTCGACTTGGGGGAATGAGTTATTGTGATACACTGATTTTTTCTACTTCATACGAAGGAGAAAATTGTAAATCGGTCCTTTCTTTTGACTGCAAAAAACTTAAGAAGTTACTCGTTCCAGGTCAATATGAGGACTTGTCTCTTGCAGAGGTACTGGAGGAAATTACAACAATTGAAAAACTACCTGAAAAACCTGAGAAACACTATTTTGTTGTGGAAATGGAAAATGTAAGTGGATCATCAGATTTGTTGAATATCGATGCAGCAAAAAGTTATATATCACAAGTGGCTCCGTTACCGTATCAAACAAGACATTTTATATACGCATCACAACTAAAGGAATACTTAAACAATAATAATTATAATCTGGAAGAGTTCCCTATTTTTGTAGGAGAGGAAGAGTCAGACTTAGAACCAGTATATAAGCCTAACAAAAGTAGATTCAAAGCAGATAGAAATAAAAAGAGAATAGATGAAATTTCAAGTATATCATATTTCGATGTTACCGTTAATGGGGAGATTTATGCCTTAGGTTGGTATGGAAACTGTGGTTGGTATGGTTTTTTATCGGAGCGGGAATTATCTGGAATTAGAGTTAGAAAGGGTAATATATTAATTGGCGATAGTAGGACGCTTAATGGAATATTCAAAGAATCAAGATTTAATGGATGGACCCAAGGGGAGATTTTTATTGTAACTGATAAGCTAGTTCCGAATGCTCGAAGAGATGATTTTGAACAAAATGAAGCCTATTATCAGTTTATGGATGTACTGAGCAATGGGGTTGCTATTGAGATCACAAGGGCAATACGGGAGGCTTCACAGGCAAGAAATACTCCATCTGTAAAAGTTCTTAAAGAGGTGGATAAAAAGATATTAGGAGCGAGTGCAATTGTTTCTGAGGGCTTCAATTCGTCAGTAGATAAAGATAAGCTTGTTGAAGAATTGGAGCTTACGGTTGAAAAACTAAGAAAAACTAAGGTAAAAGATGAGTATTTACCTAAGAAAGAGGAGCTCCAACGGAAGTTAGAAGACACAGTCCAGCAGGTTTCTTCCAGCAACAATTACAAAATAAATAAAATTAGTTCAGGTATTGATAAAAAGAGCAAAAGTGTATTAAAAATAGTCAGTGATATATTATCGAAGAAATTATCAAAGTTTTTGGTTGATGAAATTATTGATGAAATAATAACAGAATTAAATGGAAAGTAGGCGGAAGATATGGAGATATCTCCTTCGGAATATAAGCAGTTAGATCTTAACCGATATGAAAAAGTGTTTGTAAGGCATGCAAGCAATGATGAAAATTATGGACTTATTCTTTTGAAAATAAATCCAGCTATGCTTAGCGGAGAATATTTGCATGCCGTTATTACGTCACGGGGCATAGTACTTTGCAAGTTCTTGCCGTTAACAGATGCAACCATTTTTTCGATCTTTATTGCCCCATATATGGATGGTATATTTAAGAATACTATAGAAACAGTAGGGCAAAAGTTAAAATCAAATAAAGCGTTATTGAATGCAAATGGTGAATTGACGGTAAAATTTACATATATTTGTATATTTCCTGAAATAAAAAAGGCTGACGTTGTGACCGAGGGTATGTCAGAAGCAGTTAAAGAATTTTTAGAGAAACAATGTTTGTTTGCAGAGGAATTTACGAATCTAAGAGGTAATTTCAATAATACAATTAATCGTTTTTTAGATTACCCAAATGTATTCTGTGCGACTAATTGTATGAAAGTTTGCGATACAAATGTTAATTCTATTTTACACAGAATCGCTCCAGAGTACACAACTGTAAGGTTTGCAATAGCAACAAGCGAGAATAGTATACCAGGTGCATCAAAGGAGCTGCTGGTTGTTTCGGAAGATGATATAGCAGTTAGAGCTTTTAGATTGGAGCCTGAGCAGATAAATATTGTAAATAAGATGAGCAAAGGTGATCAGCTAATTCTGGCGTGTGCAGGGAGTGGAAAAAGCGTTCTTTTGATATCCAAGTGTTTTAAGGCTGCCAAAATGAATCC
>CAKSUE010000219.1 GCA_934501135.1 uncultured Eubacteriales bacterium
TGATAAATACTCAGCCATAAATTCCTCGGTTCTCTGCTATTTATTTAGCAAGAACCCCTCAACTCCTTTCGCTTTGAAATTTTTAACCTAAATGATTAATTTATTAACAAACAAACTAAGAATTTTAGCCTGCTGTAAACTAGTTATTAAAGCCGAAAAAAACTTTATAATTATTTTTTCCCAAGTAATTATACATTAAGTCAATTTTTAGTTCTGCTCTTAACTGCATTTTTTAGAAGTTTTTTCGAATTTTTTATTAGAAGTGTCAGTCCTTCCTTTTTTCTTTTTGCGAAGCTCCTGCCTACTTAGCTCTTACAGCTCCTCTATAACCCTTTCAAAAACATTTCTATCACCTTACTCTGAATTATCAAATTTAGCAGAGTGATCTGATTTATTTTCTTTACTATTCTTTACACTTGAGCCACCCGAATCTTCCTCAATGACTCTTTCAAAAAAATTTTTTTTATTTTTTGAATTGCCACTATCATCGGAATCATCTTCTCCAGTAGCGCCACTCTTATATTCTTCAGTCTCGCTATTATCTATATTAACCCCTCTACTAAAGCCAATAGTAGTATAGGCCTCATTATCTATATCTTCTAATATATTATCATCCTTATTAAAATCTGTGTTTGGATGTTCAATTGGTTCATTACTATTTTGTAAAGCTAACCACTTTTTCTTTAAATATATAATATAATCATCATCATTAATAATGCTATCATGTTCAATTTGTTCTCGAGCTTTCGATACTGCAGTCTCAATATCATTTTCAAGTTGCATTTTTTTGTAATCTTTTACTCGTTTAGAATTCGACAGCATACTCATAGCAGTATGCTTTTCACTACGATTTGTATTACTTTCGCTTTTCATTTTACTAATTTGCTCTTTTTGGTCTTCTTCGTAATCAGTATTTTTAAAAGGTATTACTTTATCAACGGTTGTATCTTCATCATTGTCATTAGAAAATTTTCTAAATTGTTTGGTTAACATTGCCCTAGATTTATATAAATTACTTTTAAACTCAATAGAGCCCCCAGAAAAACTATCATCAACGCTCTTAAACTTTTCACTAGCATGTACTTTCTTATATTTGGTTCTTTCTTCTATTACACGATTTCTTTCTTTTAAATATCTACCCTTAACAAAAGAAAAAACTATTTGCTTATCATCTTTATCGTAACCAACCTCAATTATTCCTGTATCCATTTTAATTTGTGAAACTTTATCTAAACCTTCACTCTTTTTTGATGTCTGGGTCTTTTTAATGCTTTCCATTTTTTCTTTTTTATCAGATTTAGTATACTGAAAACGCTCTGTATATTTTCTATCTAATGGGCCAATATACTGTTTACAATTAACATCATCTAAAGATGACAAAGAGATGTCTTTTTCCAGCTTTTGCTCGGGTACTTTAGGTGTAGACAGTTTTTTATCTTTTTTTCGTTTTTTAGAAGAATACATACACCTCACCCTCTCAGAAAGAACATGTCTTCCATGTAGATAGCATATCACACCGAATGTTAAATGTCAACAAGTTTCTTTCAATATCGTCAGTATTTTTAAGCATATAATATGTACAGACTATTATTTTCCAAAAAAACTTAAATTATCAATTAAATTTATTGTTGTATATTATATGCAATGTTCTTTTTTAAACTATACTTTACCAAAATATTAATAAACCCTTAAATATCTGTTTTTTTCGATTATTATTTTCTAAAACACTATAATATCTAATCTTCTGCAATGATTGACTTGTTAAATCTTCTTCCTACTTCATATAAAATGTGGTATAATATTTTATGAGGTGTTACATATGAATTTTTCAATAAATTTAGGTAATTGGAATTCTATTTTTGCAGTTCCCACTTCAATAGTGGATAAGCACATCAAATTAGCAGGTGCCGCGCAACTTAAAGTCCTTTTATGGATACTACGGCATGCTGGTAATAATTTTTCAATTGAAGATGTTGCTGAAGCCTTATCTATGCATCCAGCAGATGTTAAGGACTCTATGCAATATTGGATAGAAACCAATATTTTGCTGATCTCTGAAAATACAATAACTCCAGGAAATATTGAAACACCTAAGTCACACCAAATTATTGAAAAAAATGAATACAAAAACACTCAAAATAACGATACCAATAAAAATAGCAAGTCTGAAAAAAGGCCTAGGTCTTTATCACGTCCACTAAAACCAGACACTCTTTATACAGCAGAAAGAATTAACAA
>CAKSUE010000220.1 GCA_934501135.1 uncultured Eubacteriales bacterium
CGTTCCATGTTGCGTCTAAATGGTACCATGCTTTATTAATATAAACTAAGTTCCACATGTGTGGTCCATTTCTAGCCTCGCCGCTTATCAACCTACAATAAATACCTACATGATTTAATAGTAGCTGCATTGCTCTAGAATACCCCTCACATACAGCTTGACCAACAACAATCGCACCATAAACGTTAAATGATGCCCATTTATTTTTTAAGTATACAGCATCACTATCGTACTCGCAATTATCTATTAACCAATTATGAATATAAAGCTCTCTTTCATATTCAGTCAAATTTGCTGGAATATTTTTAAGTATTGTATCCACTCTAGTCTCTAATTGTTTAATCGCACCATTGCAGTCACTTGGAGGTAGGGAAGAGTACACTTGAACAATTGTATTTGAATCAAGATAAAAAAAGCTAAAAATATTTGCTAACCAAAATTCAAACGGATGATCATCATTAAACGTAAAAATTAATTTTCTTATTAATTCTTCCGGAACGCTCCTACCTTTTATAACTACTCTTTGAACAGGGTAGTATCCATTCCCATCTTTTTCTGAAGAAACATTATAAACCGCTTTTTCCAAATCTTTATATGCCATTTTCAGCGTGTTATCTTCAAGGCTATTATATCCATTTCCCTGTATAACTTCGCTATACGGAGAAATGCAAAAGTTTTCTTTTTCAATCTTCTGAAACTCAACTTGGTTGTCATCAAAAATAGCATTAATTCTAGATAATGGGGAAAAATCTCTTTCTACGCCGGAATAATACATGTTATTTGCTGTATCACTCCCAGAATCCAAAGAATCTGAGCTTTTTTTCCTAAAGAGTGTAAAAAAAGAGTCACATCCTGTAAGAGTTATAATTAAACTCACACATAAAATAATAGATAAAGTCTTTTTCATTTCTCCACCCCCACGCTACGAAACAACCAAAGTGCTTATAAACCCAACCGAACATTATTATAATAACACTATTTTAATCTAGAATCTACTATTTTTCTGTTGTTTATGTATATTTTATCTTCCTGCTTAAATAATCTCTATTTTCGGTGATTACCCTTAAATTAAACGGAAGCACAATGCTGCACTTCCGCTTAATGTTTTTGCTATCAAACTATGCCTCAAAAAACTTTTTAAATGTTTTATATGCCATATATACATCTGTCTTAGAAACTATTTCCATTGGAGCATGCATAGATAAAACCGGTACGCCTAAATCTACTACATCAACATTTAAATTAGCAATAAACTTAGCAACGGTTCCTCCTCCGCCACCATCAACTTTGCCGAGTTCACCAGTCTGCCAAACAATATTTTCAGAATTTAGGATTGATCTTATCTCACCCATAAATTCAGCAGAGGCATCTGATGTATCATACTTTCCACCACTTCCAGTGTATTTTGTTATAACAACTCCATTATTAATATAACAGCTGTTCATAGGCTCATAAACGCTTGCATATGTCGGATCAAATGCAGCATTAACATCTGCAGACAAACATTTAGACTTAGAGAGAACATGCCTGCCTTTCAATCCATCTTGATTTGCCAAATCAGCAATAAAATACCTAAAAAATGATGATTTCATTCCTGTATTTCCATCGCTTCCAACTTCTTCTTTATCTGCTAGAATTGTCATAACAGTTTCATTAGGCTCTTCGCAATTTAACACAGCCATTAAAGACGTATATGCACAAACTCTGTCGTCATGTGCATAAGATCCAACCATACTCCTATCAAACCCAATATCAGTGGCTTTAAAAGCTGGCACAAGCTCAAGTTCTGCAGAATAGAAATCTGATTCAATAATTCCATACTTTTCGTTTATAATTCTCATAATATTCAACTTAACCAGTTCAGATCCCTTATCATCTCTAAAAGGTCTGCTACCAACAAGGACATTAAGATCTTCACCAGTAAAGCTTTTAACTAAAGTTTTTGACATTTGTTCCTTAGCCAAATGAGGAAGCAAATCTGTAACACAAAAGCATGGGTCTCCTTGGTCTTCACCAATAGTAATGTCAATAGAACTTCCGTCTTTCTTAATGACTTTTCCATGTAGTGCCAAAGGTATAGTTGTCCACTGATATTTTTTTATTCCACCATAATAATGAGTTTTAAATAATGCCAAATCATTTTGTTCATATAAAGGATTTGGTTTAAGATCCAAACGAGGAGAATCAATATGAGCAGCTGCAATTCTAACA
>CAKSUE010000221.1 GCA_934501135.1 uncultured Eubacteriales bacterium
GTTCTTCGTTCTATGATTAGAGCTGGGATGATTATTCAAGAACTCGGTTATAGTGCAAGTGATGTAAATAAAGCTGTAGATAAGGCGCAACATCTTGTGATGCAGCTTTCTAATTTTCATCATAAAGAGACTTTACAGACTGATTCGCTAAGCGAACTGCTTAAATATTGTCTTAATCGCGTAATTTCAAGTAACTATAAAGGTATATATACAGGCTTTAAGTGTCTGGATAATATGACTAATGGATTGCATCCTGGAACGTTAACGATTATATATGGTGTCTCAGGATGTGGAAAAACAGCATTGGTGCTTCAAATCATGGCTAATATGATGAAGAACAATAAAGTCATATATATTACTGATAGCGGTCTTGATGAGATAGCTTTAAGAATGATATGTGTGCTTGCTGAAGTATCATGTTGGAGATTTAAAACCAATCAGATGAGTGATGA
The DNA here is from genome assembly GCA_934501135.1 of uncultured Eubacteriales bacterium. GTDB lineage: Bacteria > Bacillota > Clostridia > Oscillospirales > Acutalibacteraceae > HGM12814. The sequence continues at coordinate 453 of CAKSUE010000221.1, forward strand.
TGATTGGGAAAAAATACAGCAAGCTATTATTTCCAACGAGACTGATAGGGTAGGTATATATAGTTTTGATGCTTCTTTGATTGAATTGATAAGCCGGATAAGAGAAATATATAGAGAAAAGAAAATGGATGTACTTATTTTAGATTTGCAGTGTATCAGGCAAACTGATGAGGAGTTGTTAAAAAAAGTAAAGTCATTGGCAGATGAATTGGGAATAGTGATTATCGTTAATATGAAAAAAATACCGGAACAAATACAAGTGGATGATTTACGCTTACTATTAAAAAAAGATAATAATAGTGACTATAAGTTGTCTATTGAAAAGCATATTGGTGGACCTGTAGGTAGTATAGATATGTCTTTTGACAGTACAGTGCTTACTTTTAAAGAAATGTAAAACTGCAGCAGTTATGCTGGATTAACCTTATTGTACTTAAAGATAAGTTATGATAGAATAGCTGTTAAGGTAGATTAGGTTATTATACAAAACGTAAGCAGGTGAGATTATGGATGTTAATTTAATGATAAATATTGTTGCTGGCCTGGCAGTTTTAGATGTTACAGCTTGCTTAGGATATAACTTATATATGCTCAAAAAGTATTCTGATGGTCCGTGTGGAAAATATGCGATTGATTTTCTGCCTTGTAGTATGCTACTGAAAATAGCTGTTATCTTATTGCTTTTAATGATTTGTTATGGGAAATATGTCTATGATCATGATTTCTTATTGCCGTTAATCCTGCTCATTGCCGGATTACTATCTATTGCTGATATGATTGCCAGTAGAGTAGAGTTTTTGGTTGACGCATATAAGTAGTCGCATTTTGAAAAAAGAAGGCTCAGAAACAATCCTAGGAGACGTTCTGAGCCTTCTTTTTTGTTGGACATATAAAATTGCCTGTGCCTGTTTTATTGTGCCGTAGGCACTGTTTTGATTTGCTTTTATAAAGAAGAGAAAGCCGTTCTGAAGAACGGCTTTCTTTAAAGTATTTTTAAAAACCTATTTCAATGCAACGCTTTAAGGATATACCCATGCTACATGAACCAAAGATTTCAATATCGTCATAGTCTTCACCGACACGAATAATGCGATAATAATTTTGTGGCTCTTCTTCATCAAGTTTGTCGAAGAAAGCATCGATGAATCCAACGTAAGGATATTCATGTACATACCATTTTTGGTTAGTCCATTTAATAGCTACCCACTTTTTGCAAGGAGACTCATCCACATAAGCAGACTGCATTAAAGTTTTCACATTGTCTTTCAGCTTATTATCATTAATAGCGTCTATTGATTTCAACAGTTCCGTATAACGCGTCTTACGCATTACAACGGCTATATCACTATAATATCCCATAATAAATCCTTTCTTATCATCGTTAAAATTGTTTTTCTGCTATGAAGCTATAGATGTTGAGTTTTTTTATGTTTAAACATTAGGTTTTCCTGTTTTTTTAAGCAATTCATTTACACTAACGCCTAAGTTAATGGCAGCTTCATATGCTGTAATATTTTCGGAAATATACATTTTTTGCCCATTACAATACCTGGTTCTGGTAAAACATCCATTATTGTACGTAATTTCTATTTGATTGCAATGGTCTAAACTTTTGAAAAATCTCTTTGAATTAATCAATCGTACCACTCCTTAAATATTCTAGATGAACTAGTATACCACCTCCCTGCGACAATTTTTATTTGCTTTTCGCACATATTCAGGAATTGCGATTAGCCTAAAGGCAAGGCTGCGTAGCAC
>CAKSUE010000222.1 GCA_934501135.1 uncultured Eubacteriales bacterium
TTCTGACCATAGTGTTTCATTTATTCTTGCAACTCTTGAAACATCTCTATAACTTCCGGCGGAGAAGCCGTTGTGTTTTTTGCATCTTGGGCTAAGTACATATGCACAGGCGAGAACGTGTGGAAGTTGTGATGTAAATGCTATCATGCGATCGTGTTCTTCTGGTGTAGTAATTTTGATTTCACCAAACCCTATTTTAAAAGCTAATTCTTTAATGATATTTACAGCTTCATCTGGTGCTTCGCAGGGTGTTATAATATAACTAGCTCCTTTAAATAGATCATGTGATGACTCTAAAAATCCGTTTTTTTCTTTTCCGGCCATAGGGTGACTTCCAAGAAATTTGAAGTTTCCATGTGCTAACTTTGAAAGTCTGCTGCATAGTTTATGTTTTATACCGCATGTATCGGTTACGATGCATTCTGGTGGTATATACTTTTTGTTTTCTTCTATAAAATTTATTGCATCTTCAGGATAGATGCATAAATATATAATATCTGCATCAGTAATAGACTGAGAAGTACCAATTTTATCTATAACATTATTTTTTAAGGCACTATGTAATACTTCTAGATTTGTATCTATTCCAATGATATAGTGGGAAGTATACATTTTAAGGGCTTTTGCAAATGATGCTCCAATAAGTCCTAGTCCTACAATAACTATGTTCATATCCACCTCTTATAGAAAAATTTTCAGAGAAGCATTTATTCGATTTTATAATTTATTAACTATATCTCTGCATATAGTATACGGGGATTTATCTGCACATACGATTATGTCTGCAGCGCTTGTATATATTTTACGCCGAGAATTATATAGTGCTTCAAGATTTTCCGCTTTTTTTAGGAGAGGTCTAGTATTGTCGTATTTCAGGCGCTCTTTAATAGTTAATATGCTTGCCTCTAAGTATATAATTTTGCCAGTACGTTTAAGTATATGGATATTTTTATGATTTTCTAGCATACCTCCACCAAGGGACAAAACAGATGGAATGAAACTTTCAGATTTTTTAACTAGTTCATTTTCTAAAAATCTAAAATATGATTCACCATATTTTTCGAATATTTCAGATACACTAATATTCATTTGAGATTCTATACAATAGTCAGTATCCACAAATTTTAGGCTTAATTTTTGTGATAAAAACTTTCCTACAGTTGTTTTTCCACATCCCATAAATCCACACAGGATAATGTTGTAATTTATTTTTTTCAAGATTAAGTCACCGGGAAGATTTTATTCATTTCAGCACGTGTATCTATGCAAAGCTGTTTTATATCGTTGCATTTAAACTGTGCTCCAGTCCATATATTTTGCGCATGCACAGCCTGCCATACTAACATAGGTAGACCATTTGAATGTTTAATTCCGTTAGACTTTGCTAATTTGATAAGCATTGTTTCATTTGGATTATATACCATATCGAATACTGCTTCACAATTTTTAACAGTATCTGCAAAAACAGGACTTTCATGGATTTTGGGATACGTTCCAACAGGAGTGGCATTTACTAACAAATCGATGTGTCCACTTAGAGCTTCGAGAGTGCACGATGATATTTGTGGAGCAATTGTGTTTGTTTTAATATCTCCAATTAAAGACGCAACATGACTTAAAGTTTGTGGCCTTACTGCAATTACTGTTTCGCAACCTGTAAGGACGGCTTCATACGCAGCAGCTCTTGCTGCTCCTCCCGCACCTAAAATTACAACTCTTCCACTAAGAGGAATATTTGTAAGCTCTAAGGCAGCTACAAAACCATCTGGATCTGTTGTGTATCCTTTAGAACGACCGTTTGTATTTTTTATTACGTTAATAGATTTATATAATTTAGCTTTTTTAGAAAGTGAATCGAGATATTGTATAATTGTTTGTTTATGTGGAATTGTAACATTAAATCCATCTAATTCTTTTAGCGAATTAAAGGCCGTTCCTAAGTCTTCTGGTGGAATGTTTATTAAATCGTAATCTGCATCTGTACCTGAAAGTTCAAATAATCTTTTATGTATAAAATATGACATGCTGTGGGCTATTGGATGGCCAATAAGTGCGTAATGTTTCCTTTTCATATTTATACCCCCTTAATAATATATTTTAAATTTTTATTATGAAAATAAAAATATATATTGACAAAGATCATAATTACTAATAATATGTGGTAGAAGAGATATTTACAAATTAATATCTTCTATTTAGGAT
>CAKSUE010000223.1 GCA_934501135.1 uncultured Eubacteriales bacterium
ATGAGGTAGATATTGCAAATGGTTTAGGTATAGATGTTGTTATAACAGATCATCATCAAACCAGAGACAAGCTTCCTAATGCGGTTGCAGTTGTTGATCCTCATAGAAAAGACTGTAATAGTAAGTTTAAGGACTTAGCCGGAGTAGGTGTTACATTTATGCTTATTACAGCTCTTGAGGGTGATAATCCCGATATTAATAGGCTTCTTGAAAACTATTCAGATTTAGTATCAATAGGAACTATAGGCGATATAGTTCCGCTTGTACATGAAAATAGATTTTTTGTAAAAGAAGGTTTAAAAAATATACAATGTACAGATAGAATTGGCCTTAAATGTTTGCTAGAGGAAGCTGGTATTTATGGTAAAGAAATAAATGCAGGAACTATTGCATTTACAATAGTTCCTAGAATAAATGCTATGGGAAGGCTTGATTCTGCAAATAAAGCTGTTAAGCTTTTAGTTTCAGATTCTTATGATGAGTCGTGCGATATAGCCTCTGAACTGGGAACAAGAAATTCGGAAAGACAAAGAATAGAAACGATTATTCAAAAAGAAGCAGAGCAAATATTAGATAATCATCCAACAATGAAATATGATAGGATTTTGGTTATAGATGGAGAAAAATGGCATAATGGAGTTGTTGGAATTGTAGCTTCAAGAATAACAGAGAAATATTCTAAGCCATGTATAGTAATATCTAAAGACGGCGACGAAGCGAAGGGATCAGGAAGAAGTGTAAGCGGTTTTTCTTTGTATGATGCCATATGTAGTTGCAGCGATATACTTACAAAGTTTGGTGGACATCCTATGGCAGCAGGCCTTAATATGAAAAGTTGTGACATAGATGAACTAAGATATAGGTTGAATGATTATGCTAAAAAGTTGGATGTAACACCGTATGCAACATTGAAAATAGATTGCAAGTTAAATCCAGACGTGTTGTCAGTTGATTTAATTGATCAACTTGCAGTACTTGAGCCTTTTGGAAGATCAAACCCGAAGCCTGTTTTTGCACTTTGTAGAATGATTTTAGAAGATGTTTACCCTGTAGGTGGAGGAAAGCACTTAAGGATGGTTTTAAGCAGAAATAATAAAAAATTAACAGCAATGAAATTTTCAACAAGTTTAAGTGAGCTTCCATATAGGCGTGGGGATCTTATTGATATTGCTACATCTATAGATAAATCTGAGTACCGTGGCATTGAGGATCTCTCGATAATTATAAAGGACATAAAGTTATCGAATGTAGATTTAGATGAATTTGTTAGCCAAAGAAGTTTGTATGAGAAAATAAGGAGAAATGAAGATATATCGCAAGAAGAGTTAAAAGGTATATAGATTTCTTAGGAAAAATAATGGTTGGAGCTCTAGCATTGATATTTTAAATTATCGTTTAAACGATGAAAATATTTGTTATGCGAAAACAATTATAATTATAGATATTATGCATGAGCTAGGCCTAATAAGAGTTAATGATATAGGAGACATATATAATATAAGTATGATTAATATTAACAAAAAGGTTGCCTTGAATTCGTCTAAAATATTATCCAGACTGCAATGAGGAGGGGAGCATCAATGCCGGAGAGAAAGTATTATAAAGGTTATGATGAATTAATCAAAATGATAGATGATTCTGGAAAAGATTTTGATAAAGAAATGATAGATAGGGCTTATAAACTTGCATTAAGTGCACATGGTGAGCAGAAAAGGAAATCTGGCCTTCCATATATACTTCATCCTGTGTCGGTTGCATGTATCCTTGTAGAGTTAGGTATGGATAGCGAATCTATAACGGCTGCATTGCTGCATGATGTAGTAGAAGATACAGATGTAGAACTAGAAACAATACGTAAACAATTTGGTCCAGACATAGCTAATCTAATTGATGGGGTAACTAAATTAGGCAAAATTCCTTTTTCATCTAGAGAAGAGCAGCAGGCAGAGAATATTAGAAAAATGCTTATTGCTATGGCTGATGATATTAGAGTTATAATCATAAAGTTAGCAGATAGACTTCATAACATGAGAACAATTGAATGTATGCCTGAACAAAAGAGAAGAGATAAAGCTCTTGAAAATATGGAAGTTTATGCTCCAATTGCACATAGATTAGGTATACGTGCAGTTAAAGAAGAAATGGAAGATCTCTCTCTTAGATATCTTGATCCCATTGCATATAAAGAAATTGAAG
>CAKSUE010000224.1 GCA_934501135.1 uncultured Eubacteriales bacterium
TCCTTTTTCTGCAATATACGGTTTCAACATTTCAATCAAAACTATATTTGCTTCATTAACTCGTCCTGTATACTCAACTTTATCTCCCTTTGATAATATTATTTTAGTTAATATAGTACTCAAAACACCACTAAAAATACTTACAACCCAAGCATTTGTCAAAAGAGATTTTAGGAATTCCAAAATATCACCCCATTATTCTTTTCAAAACAGCCCCCAAAAAATTCTTCTTTTATCATTTTTGAATTATATTTATCCATATTTCAATTATACGATATTTATTTAATTTTTCTAGCGCGACAATTAACAAATAGCACCACAACATTTTTGACAAATATTCCCAAACTCCCAATTTAAAGCATAATTTCTATCTTGAAGTATTTTCTGCAACATAACTGTTTAAAATTGAGTAATTGCTTTCATATTGTATATTACGATTAACTTGCTACATCTTCACGGTAAAACTGCCACACTAAAAATGGTACTGCCACGATAAGCAATTTCTGGATATAATAATAACGGCACGAGTTTTCGTGGCTACTATTATTACATTAGAAAATTCTTATGTTGAATTACTTCGAAGATTTAATGCTTAGAAGCCTTACTGGTGACGAACGCACCATATCTTAGAAATTGTAGAAGTGAGAGAACTGCTTTCCACAATCTTTTGGACACAGTTTGACAGCAAAGGTTGGCTTGCACGCCTTAACTCTAGCACGGGCGGAGAAAGCCCATTGTCCGATTCTGTAATTGACAGGATTATCTACAACTCGTATAGAGTTACTACTCATGGCCTTAAATCTATGATAGAAAGACACGGAATTAACTCAGACGAAATGTAAATAACTTTTTACAGCGATGACAGATAACGCTGTGGCAATAGCCACACTGAAATACGACTATTACCACTACGCTATATGTTATATAGGTAGTATGGCAGTTATCGTGCCACTGTGGCTAAAACACCGTTTCTGTGTGACAGTTTTACCGTGTAAATGTGTCACCTCGTCCGTAATATACAATTTATACAGACAGGCAGATGATGGCTGCGATGATAAACTGCATTTTATTCAGAAGCCATATCTCTTTTCTTTCGCCACTTCAAGAATTCAAGTGTATTCAAATATTTAGGCGCAACTTCTGGCATATGCGGTCCTTTTTCAAGGAAAATATCATATAATCCATCCTCTATGCTAAAAGACCAGTCAACACAATGCTTTAATGTCTTATTAGTTTTTTTAAACGGAATATTATCATAGTTATCAATCATATACGCAATTTCCTCATTTCTAACATACATTTTTGCTGACGGAGTTAGAATAACGCCTATCCAGTCAGTACTTTCATGCCATGCAGCAGCTTCATCTATTGCTGGTCCAAGCATAATATTATCTGATTCAGTAAATTCTCCGTAGCTGATTGCACCACGAAGTGGTAGTTTTTTGCTTAACGCATACTCTAATATCCAAGAACAAAGCTGTGCGTGAAAAGACAATGCGGTTATAGATTCTGTATCTGTAAGAAAAACTATAGTATCAGATATACTTAAAACTTTAATCTTCATATCTTTATAACGTACATCTTTAGCTCGTTCTTTTTCATTATATGCCTTTACAATTTCAACCGCTTTGTTACGAGTAGCATGCACAAGTCTTCTTAAATGATCAACAGCATCTCTATTACTTTGCCAAAGTCCCTTCCAACCTAAAACATCCAAAAAAGTTACTATTCCTTTTGAATATTGACTAGGTTCAATCTTTTTAAGATGTATTTCCATTAAATCAACCCCTCAAATGCGCCATCTCTAGGAGCAGAAATTTCACATTCGCTAATCCACTTTCCTAACTGATTTATAGATTTTTGTACTTCGGCTTTAGATAACCCATCTTCAGCAGCTCTTTCCCAAAGCCATTCGAAAAACACATTAATTTTTTCAGGATAACATACACTATCATGCTCTAGCATTCTATTTAATCCTCTCCAAGCACGTTTATCACACGACTCCGAAGTCGCATTAGCTCTTATATCCCATCCTTTTTCAGTTCTTTTAATTTCGTAGTAGTCATAATGACCCCAACGTCTTGTATATACTTTCATGATAAAAGTAGAACCTATGGTTACATCTTCTGGATCATCGTTAGCATGGACGTCTTCTGTGAATTTCAATAAATCCTGTACCG
>CAKSUE010000225.1 GCA_934501135.1 uncultured Eubacteriales bacterium
CTTTGATATCATCATATAATAAGCTTACACTCGGAGCTTTATAATTTATTTCTGTCTCACCATCATTAAGCTTTATTGTCATAGCACCTGTGCCCAGATTCATGTCGTACTCTACAACCTTTTGATCTCTGAAATATCCAACTATATCAGAATAGCTATATGCTGGCTTAACAGGCGCACTATATAACATATAAAAAACTATAATAAATAGTATTGGAATAATTAAGTACAAAAGGAATTTCATTATATCATTTTTTTTATTCAATACTGGTACTCCTCCCTTTAACTGTTAAGTACTATACTGCGAGGTACCGAATACAGTTACTCTTCTGAATATACACTTTCTTTAAGAACCCCAACAAACGGTAAATTTCTATATCTTTCATCATAGTCCAAGCCAAACCCAATAACAAATTCGTCTGGAATAACACGGCCAACATAATCTGCCTGAAGCCCTGTTTTTCTTCTTTCCGGTTTATCTAAAAGAGTACAAATTTTTATACTTGAAGGATTTCTAGAGCCTAATAGTTCAAGTATGTACGTAAGCGTGATTCCGCTATCAAGTATATCTTCTACTACTAATACATCATATCCTTCAATAGGCATATCTAAGTCTTTTACTATTTTGGCTACTCCACTACTCTTTATTCCTCCAGAATAACTAGACACCGCCATAAAATCTATTCTACAATGAATAGTTAGTTCCCTCATCAGGTCTGACATAAACAATATTGAACCTTTAAGAATACTTATCATTAACAAATTTTTATCTTTATAATCTTCACTAATCTGTTTTGCAAGTCTTTTAACAGTTGATTTTATTTCTTCTTCACTTACAAGTATTTTTTCAATATCCTTTTCAATTCCCTTTATCATATTAATCACTCTCCTATTACAATTACCACTTTTTCTGTCTCCCTACTAACGGCAGCTTTTTCTGATGGGCCAATACTCTCAATCCACAAAATTTCATTGTTATCTTCAATAATTGCCAATTCGTTCCTTTTTTCAATAGAAATTTTTTTCTCATTAAATAATTTCTTTAGACTTTTTCTTATCCCTCTATTTTTTTGAGTAAATTTATCTCCTGGTTTTCTGTTTCTAATTATTGTATCTTCTGTAATTCTAGCATAATCTAAACATTTATATTCCAGATTTTTGTCTTTTTGTATTAAAGATAAATACTCCTCTTTCGTGATTATTTCAATTATGAACTTTCTTCCCGAATCTGTCAAGATTTTACCTGCATTAAATTTATTTTTCCAGTTTTTTATCTTAGGTAAATCTTTATAAATTCTTAAATATCCTTTATCTACCTTAACGTAAACTTTTCCGGGTACGGTTACCGCTCCATGACCATTATTTATAATTTCACATATTAAATCAATATGTGAATTCTGTAGATAAATATTAAATTCATTATAAACTGCTTGAATTATCAGTCTTGATTTTATAGGTTTTTCTAACTTATTTATAATATTAATATCATATTTTCCATCTTTTGTCGATTTATCAAGTTCAATCTTTGCGATATTATCAAGATATTTGCAATCGTCTTCAACTTGTTCCTTCAATCTAAAAAAAGATCTCTCAAATGAATTATTAATTTCTTTCATTTTAGGTATTATATCTAGCCTTATTTTATTTCTAGTATAATCATAACACAAATTCGAGCTGTCTGTTATATAATCAATTCTATTTTCAACGCAATATTCTTCAATTTGAGACCTTGTTGCAAAAATAAGAGGACGAATTATTTTTCCTCTAACAGGAGCAATCCCCGAAAGGCCTTTAATACCTGTTCCCCTTATCATATTAAACACAGTTGTTTCAATGCTATCAGACAAAGTGTGAGCTGTTGCTATTTTTGCATTATATTTTTCAGCTATCTCAGAAAAATAATTATACCTTATCTTCCTTCCGCAATCTTCTATACTTATACCAAGTTTATTTGCCTCACTTTTTATATCTGCCCTGCAACTATAAAAAAGTACGCCATTATTCTTACAATAATCAGACACAAACTTTTCATCTCTATCTGATTCTTCTCCTCTTAAACAATGGTTGATATGTACAACTACAGTCTTTACTCCTAAACCACAATTTTCATTTAATAGAAAATAAAGCAGTGCCATAGAATCGGCACCACCAGATACTCCTACAACAATAGTATC
>CAKSUE010000226.1 GCA_934501135.1 uncultured Eubacteriales bacterium
TACAGGGGGTGCAGTACTAAGCTTGGTTACAGGTAGAGACAGCTATGGGGGCTCAACAATTACACAGCAACTTATAAAAAATCTTACTGATGATAATGAAGTAAGTCTTACAAGAAAATTAAGAGAGATTTTTAGAGCGTTAAATTTTGAACAGAGATATTCTAAAGATGAAATTATTGAGGCTTATTTAAATGTAGTTAACTTTGGAAATGGATGTAGAGGTGTACAGTCTGCAGCGAATACATATTTTGATAAAGACATAAGTGAATGTAGTGCGGCAGAGTGTGCTGCAATAGCAGGTATAACACAAAATCCTTCAGCCTTTAATCCACTTATTTATCCGGAAAATAATAAAATTAGAAGAGAAATTGTTTTAGGCGAAATGCATAACCAAGGAATGCTATCTGATGAAGAGTATAAACAAGCAATGGAAGAATCAGCAAATATGGTATTCACAAATTCAGGATCTAATGATGAAGGTGACGAGGAAAAGTCAGAATTCAGAAGTTGGTATATTGATACTTTATACAGTGATATTCATAGAGACTTAATGGAACGCCTTGGAATGGGAGAAACAGCTGCTACTGATATGATTTTGACTCAAGGTTTGAAAATTTATTGTGCCATGGATAAGGATGCGCAGGAAATAGCAGAAGGTGTGGCTAAAGACAGCAGTGTGATTCCAAATGATGAAGACCTACAACTAGGATATTTTATGATGGACTATAGTGGTAGAGTTCTTGCAATTGTTGGGGGTAAGGGAGAAAAACAAGGAGACTTGATTTTTAACATGGCTACTGATGCTGTTAGGCAGCCAGGATCAACAATAAAACCTATTGGTGTATACGCTCCTGCTATAGATTTAGGTATATTAAATTACTCTTCGATAGTTAAAGATGAACCAATAACTACAATAAATGGTTCGGCTTGGCCGAAAAACTCATATGGTTCATATAGAGGAAATATTACTGTTCAAAATGCACTGCAAAATTCTTCCAATGCAGCTGCAGTACAAGCTTTAGCAAGTTTAACACCACAAAAGAGCGCTGATTTTCTGAAAAATAAATTACATTTCACAACTTTAGAGCCAGAAGATGCACAAGGATATTCGGCCTATGCAACAGGTGGTATGACAAGGGGAGTAACTGTTAGAGAAATGACAGCTTCATTTCAGATATTTGGAAATGGAGGCAAATATTATAAACCATATACATATTTCAAAGTAATTGATAGGAACGGAAAGGTTCTTTTAGATAATGAAAATCAAGTGCCAACTCAGGCAATTAGTTCTCAAACAGCAACAGTAATGAATAAACTATTACGAACAGTTGTTACATCAGGTACAGGTACACCAGCAAATATTTCCGGGTGGGATATATTTGGTAAAACAGGAACTACAGATGATAATTATGATAGCTGGTTTATCGGTGGATCACCATATGCTGTAGCTGGAACATGGATTGGATATAAAATACCAGAATCGGTTCCGTATTATACTGCAGCAAGGAATATATGGAGAACAGCTATGAGTCGCTACCTAGCAAATAAAACAGTAAAAGATTTTCATTTTGATCCAAGTGTAAAAACAGCAACTTATTGTGAGATTACAGGAAGACTTGCAGATACTGATATATGTGGACCAAAGAAAACAGGATATTATGCACCTAATAATATGCCGGGGGGCTGTGGAGGAAACCATTCATATGTTAATAATGGTGATGCAAACACCACAGAGAATCCACAAAATCAAAGTTCTGAAAGCTCATCAGTTCCTTCAAGCTCTTCTGAACAATCCTCAAGCTCTAATGTTTCATCCATACCTGGGGATCAAACTAATGTAGAATCAAAACCTTCAGAAAAAACAATAGTAACTTCTTCTGAAGAGAATACAATATAGAAGATTATTATATTTACATAAAGGTATAAGGAGATGATGTAATAGTGGTCAGTATAGCCTTATTAGGGCATGGTGTTGTTGGCTCGGGTGTTGTGGAAGTTTTAACGCATAATTGCGAAAGCATTACAAAACGTGCGAAAGAAAAAATAGAGATAAAATATATTTTGGATAAACGTGAATTTAAAGATAGTCCGTTTGCAAGCAAGTTTACGAAGAATTATAATGATATTTTAAATGACGACGATGTAAAGATTGTAGTAGAAGTTATGGGAGGC
>CAKSUE010000227.1 GCA_934501135.1 uncultured Eubacteriales bacterium
ATACGAGAGAACCTCTTCAATATTTAAAATATTTTTACTCCATTTATCAATATTGGGATGTTCCGGAGAAATAACCATATATGTAGCGCCAAACAATGTATCCGGTCTAGTTGTAAATACAGTAAGCTTATCTCCTAAAGTTGTATTAAAATATACCTCTGCTCCTGTAGATCTACCTATCCAATTTTTTTGCTGAGATTTTACTCTTTCAGGGTAATTAACAAGGTCTAAGTCATCAATTAATCTTTGTGCATATTCTGTAATTTTTAATATCCACTGAGACTTTACCTTTCTTATTACTTCACTGCCACACCTTTCGCACTCTCCGCCAATAACCTCTTCATTGGCTAAAACACATTTACAAGAGGTACACCAGTTCACTGCAGCTTCTTTTTTGTAAGCAAGTCCCTTTTTAAACATCTGCAGAAAAATCCATTGAGTCCACTTATAATATTCAGGATCTGTAGTGTTAATTTCACGACTCCAATCAAAAGAAATTCCCAAAGATTTTAGTTGTTTTTTAAATCTGCTTATATTGTTATGAGTAACCTTCTCCGGATGAATATGATTTTTAATTGCAAAATTCTCTGTTGGCAAACCAAATGCATCCCAACCAATAGGATACAAAACATTATATCCCTCTAGCCTTTTCTTCCTTGCAACTATATCAAGAGCAGTATATGATCTTGGATGCCCAACATGTAGGCCTTGTCCTGATGGATAAGGAAACTCAACTAAGGCATAAAATTTTGGTTTATCTGAATTATTTATAGCATGAAATGCACAGGAACTTTCCCAATTTTCCTGCCATTTTTTTTCTATCTTCTTATGATTGTATTCCACAATCTAACAGTCCTTTCGTACTAAAATTAATATATAAGTCTGAACAAATTAAAAATCTAACTCTATTTCTTTACCATCTTTCCAAAGTCTTTCTAAATCATAAAACTTACGCGTTTCTTCGGAGAAAACATGCACTATTACATTACCGTAATCGATTAATATCCACGAATTAGATCTATGACCTTCAATATGTGTGGGTGTTACTCCCAACTCTTTTAATTGAACTTCAACTTCTTCAGCCAAAGATTTAACATGTGTACTGCTAGTACCAGTAGCTATTACCAAATAATCTGAAAGTATAGATACATCTTTAATATAAACAACTTTAATATTAATTCCCTTTTTACTATCAAGAATCTTTGCAGTTTCCTTTGCTATTTCTAACGAATTCATAATTTAATTCCTTTCATTATTTAAAATAACCTCATTATATGATAAAAAAGTATCCTCGCCTATCGGAAGTTTTCTATTCGATAAATCGCTCACTGTAAACGAAAGACCTTCTAACATAGCTTTTTCCAAACTTTCGTTTGCAGCATCTCTCATAGCATCAACACCTTCATAGTCACGTTCCGAAGAGGTAAAATCAGCTATAAAGATAACCTTTTCAAGTTTTGACATATTAGGTCTTGAAGTGGTATGATACCTAACTGCATTTAAAATATCTTTATCTTTTATTCCCAATACATTTTCTATATACACTGCACCTGCTATCGCATGCCAAAGTTTTGGAGACACCTTTTGTACTTCTGTTAGGATTGTACCAAATTCTTTTATTACTTTCAACTGTTCATCTACGGGAGTATCTTTCATAATGTCGTGTAAAATTCCTGCCACAGCTGCTTTCTCAACATCTGCACCATATTTTTTGGCTAATCTTACTGCCTCCTCAGATACATTAAGAGAATGTTCATATCTTTTAGGCGTTAATCTCTCTTTTATTATTTCCTTGTAAATATTTAAATCCATCAGATCACCCCGTATATAATTTATTTTTATAAATATATTCTTTAACCTCATAAGGCACTAAATTAGATATATCTTTATTTTCATTAATTCTATATCTTATTTCTGTAGATGAAATATTATCAGGTTTAAAATCTGTAATTATGCTTTTTGCTCCTAATTTTTCTATCCTTTTTGAGTATTCTAATAAAATTTCTTTGTTAATATTGTTCCTTTTCACAACACATAATACTGCATGATCAAATATTTCCTCTGGTTTTTTCCATTTATCTATTGTTAAAAACATATCTGCACCCAATATAAAATAAAACACACCATCATTATAAACCTTGCGTAATTCATGC
>CAKSUE010000228.1 GCA_934501135.1 uncultured Eubacteriales bacterium
GGTAAGAGCTCACCGGCACATAGGAGACTATGTGACCCTGTAAACCCTATCCGGAGCAACACCGTAAAAAGACATTTAACGTTTGCCCGACGTGTCTATAGGTGGCATTGAGCTGAAATGGTAACATTCAGCCAAGATAGATAACTGTTCACGACAGAACTCGGCTTATAGGTCTACTCATCGGGTATTAACCCGTAAATTATTGTTAATTAATTATATAATAAATTTTAATTGTGTAAATATTTTAAGGAGAATTATAAAAGTGAATGCTGTAAAAAATTTGTGGTCTATAACCATATGTGTTTGTGTAATTTTATTATTTACATCGTGCAGCAAATCAAATAATACAAAAGAACTGAGCTATGATAAAAAAGAAATTAATATTGCTTTTTTAAAAGGTCCTACAGGGTTAGGATCTCTTAAACTAATAGAAGACTCAAAAAATGGAAATACTGCCCAAAATTATAATATTTCCATTTTAACTGACCCAACTCAGGTAATTGCTCAAGTTTCTAATGGAGAGATAGACATAGCTGCACTGCCAACAAATTCAGCAGCATCCCTTTATAATAAATCTAATGGTGATGTGGAAATAATAGCGTTAAATACTTTGGGTGTGTTATATATTGTTTCAGATAAAGATGAAAATATAACTGATATATCAGATTTAATGAATAAGACTCTTTATGCCACAGGTCAAGGTGCAACGCCTGAGTACATTTTAGATTTTATTTTAAATTCAAATAATATAGACTTAGAAAATGATATTAATATTGAATATAGAACGGATCACTCAGAGCTTGCTTCATTAGTAATTTCAGGGCAGAGCAAAATTGCTATGTTGCCTGAACCTTTTGTAACGCAAGCTATTAGCAAGAATTCGAATATTATTAGATCAATAGATTTAACAGATGAGTGGGAAAAGTCTGTTAATAATAACAGCGCTTTAACAATGGGATGCCTAATTGCTAAAAGAGGATTTATAGACGAGAATAGAGAAGCTATAAATGCTTTTTTGGATGAATACAAACAGTCTGTTCAATATACAAATAGTAACATTAAGGAAGCATCTGAACTATCTGAAAAATATGAGATAATGCCAAAAGATATTGCTGAAAATGCTATACCAAAATGCAATATAGTTTATATTGATGGTGATGAAATGAATTTGAAGACAAAAGGTTTTTTAGAAATTTTATTTAACTTCGATCCAAAATCAATTGGAGGAAAAATTCCAAGTGAAGATTTCTATTATAAAAAGCAATAAAACTATTAACAACGTAATTAAGATAATAAAAAATATAGGAATATTTTTATTTTGGATTGCAATATGGCAAATAATTTACCTATGCATTGATAATGATATATTAATAGCTTCTCCTATAGATGTTTTTCATAGATTGCTTACCCTTTGTAAAGATACAGAATTCTGGGATAGTGTTTTTTCATCAATGATAAGAATAGTACAAGGTTTCGTATATGGAACAATAATTGGTGTTTTATTATCATTGTTGACGTGTTCATCTGAGATAATAAAAGATTTATTTAAACCAATTATAAGTGTAATAAAATCTACTCCGGTTGCGTCTTTTATTATATTAGCTTTGGTTTGGATAAAATCCTCTTCTGTTCCAATATTTATTTCTATGCTTATGGTTATACCTATTATATGGACCAATGTTACAGAGGGAATTTTAAAGACAGATACAAATCTTTTAGAGATGGCAAAAATATATAAATTTAGTAGAATATCAAAAATTAGAATGATATATATACCATCAGTTATACCTTATTTTATAGCAGCATGCACAACAGCGTTAGGTCTTTCATGGAAAGCCGGAATAGCTGCGGAAGTGATAGGAAATACTAGAAATTCGATTGGTGGAGAAATATATAAATCTAAAATGTATTTGGAAACAGTTGATTTGTTTTCATTTACTGTAGTTGTAATCTTCCTCAGTTTTATTGTAGAATATATTGTAGTAAATTTAATGAAGTTAATTTTAAGTAAATGTAACTTTTCCAAATGAGGAATTAATATGGGGATAATGTTTGATAGTATAACCAAAAGATATAAAAATGTATGTGTGATGAATAATTTTTCTCTGGAACTTCCTGATAGCGGAATTGTATGTATTTTGGG
>CAKSUE010000229.1 GCA_934501135.1 uncultured Eubacteriales bacterium
CATATATAGTTACAGATAAAATTTTAGATAGTATAAAGAGCGGAAAGTATGATGTCATAATTTTAAATTACGCAAACTGTGATATGGTTGGCCATACAGGAGTTTTTGAGGCTGCTGTTAAAGCTGTGGAAGCTGTAGATACATGTGTAGGCAAGGTTACAGAAGCTATTGCAGCTATGGGCGGTGTAACAATCATAACTGCAGATCATGGTAATGCTGATAAGATGATCGATGAAAACAATAAACCATTTACTGCTCATACAACAAATCCAGTACCATTCTGCGTTATTGGCTATGATTGTGAATTAAAATCTGGCGGAAAACTTGCAGACATTGCACCAACGATGCTCAATATATTAGATCTCCCTATACCTGAAGAAATGGACGGAATAAGCTTGATTAAGTAATTTTTTTACAAGCATTTAAGAAATATTAATTAGAACTTACGTTATATATTTAAGAATTAATATTATGTAACAAAATAAAGACCTATCGAATTTTATTCGATAGGTCTTTGCTTTATTTTTAAAAAATATCATCAAGAGAGTAGACACCTATTGGATATTTAATGTACCAACTAGGTTCTTCTGGATTTATCATATAAAGAAACTGCCCATTTGCATCATGCCTATGCCTAAATTGTAAATATTTAATATAATCCCATACTTCTCTTGTAGCACGCTTATACTTGTTACCAAAGTTCTGTTTTATAAAATCAATTTCATCTTTTAAGACTCCTACAATATTGCCTTCCTTTATAATTGCTCCGGCTTGTTCATCAATAAATGCTTGAGATCTCATAGACTGTTCAGTAGTTCTTCCATATGGATCCCAATAACTCCGAGTTAACTCATGATCTTTTTTTTCCATAGTTATAGACGGAGCCCAATTCTGATCTTTGTCATCTACTAAAAAAGCATTAAATGGCGTTACATTTTCATTATAATAAGAATAAACTGCATCTCCCCACTCATTTAAAGCTTTCCTAGCAATTAAATGATGGCATTCATAATTGGTTTTATCTTCTGTATGTTCTGCTTGATATTGCAACTTAGCATACATTAAATCACTATATGCTCCACCAATTTGCTCAATATCTTCAAGAGCCGCAAATGTTTCTACTGAAGAAACAGGTAAAAGCGTAAAAAGTGTACATAAAATAGGGACAACAAACATTTTGATAAATTTTAGACTCATTAAATTATACCTCGTTTCGATAGTTTAATATATTAAGATATTATCATAATCCACTTTCTATGTAAATATGCTAAATTCAATACACGTATATTTCTAATAATGTCATAAAAGCAAGGCTCCACATTAAATTAAT
The DNA here is from genome assembly GCA_934501135.1 of uncultured Eubacteriales bacterium. Classification (GTDB taxonomy): domain Bacteria; phylum Bacillota; class Clostridia; order Oscillospirales; family Acutalibacteraceae; genus HGM12814. The sequence continues at coordinate 1,331 of CAKSUE010000229.1, forward strand.
ACATGTAAATTAACAAATAAATTTATACCATGAGATATTTCAAACACAAATTTTTATACTAAAATATTTTGGTTTACAATACGCGTGATAAAAACTCTTTTAATCTTGGACTTTTAGGATTATCAAAAAACTCATTTGGTTCTTCATCCTCTTCTATTTTACCTTTATTAATAAATAGTACCCTTGTTGCTACTTCCCTTGCAAAAGACATTTCATGGGTAACAACAACCATAGTCATGCCCTCATTTGCAAGTTCCTTCATTACTTGTAAGACCTCACCTACCATCTCCGGGTCAAGCGCAGATGTAGGTTCATCGAAAAGCATTACTTTAGGATTCATGGCCATAGCTCTAACTATAGCAATTCTTTGTTTTTGCCCTCCAGAAAGCTCAGATGGATAAGACTTAGCTTTCTCTGCAAGTCCCACTCTTTTCAATAGGTCTAAAGAATTTTTATTTGCTTCATCCTGAGATAGCAAGCCTAATGATACGGGAGCTAAGGTAATATTTTTTTGAACTGTTAAATGAGGAAAAAGATTAAAATGCTGAAATACCATTCCCATTTCTTGTCTTACCTTATCTATATCACAGTTTTTTTCCAGTATATTTTGCCCTTCAAAAAATATTTCGCCCGATGTAGCCTCTTCAAGACGGTTTAAGCACCTAAGAAATGTACTTTTTCCGGAACCAGACGGCCCAATTATTGCCACTTTCTCTCCCTTTTTTATATCTATATTAATTCCATTTAAAACATTTATATCTCCCTTTTGAGTTTTAAATGTTTTATATAGATTTCTAACGGATATCAC
>CAKSUE010000230.1 GCA_934501135.1 uncultured Eubacteriales bacterium
CTCTAATAACAATATATGATATAAATTTAGAAATGTTACATATTGCTACTTGAAATTTTTTAAAAACCAAATATTAGGTGCAGTTATTTCTTTTCCGTTTAAGTACTCTAGAGTTCCTGAAGGAGTGCTAAAATTGAAAATAAGTTTATATGAATATAAAGCCTGATACTTAAAACCTGTGCCTTTATTTAACTCGTTGGTACCATATTTTCCGTCTCCTAATAGAGGATGGCCAATAAAGGCAAAATGAGCCCTTATTTGATGAGTTCTTCCTGTTAATAATTCTACTTCTACAAGACTAGCATTATCATATTCTTTAAGAACTTTATATTTTGTTTTTATATGTTTTAACCCTTCCTTTTTATTAGATGAAATATATACTCTATTCTGTTTTTCGTTTTTATCAAGATATCCATTTAGTATACCGGATTTGTTTTTTAATTTTCCATGTACTATACACAAGTATATTTTTTTTAGTTCTCGGTTTTTCATTTTTTGATTAAGTATTCTGAGTGCCTCAGCGTTTTTAGCAGCTATTACTATTCCACCAGTATTTCTATCTATTCGGTTCACTAGAGCCGGTGCAAATGAGTTTTCATTTTCTGGATCAAATTCTTTTTTATCATATAAATAATGTGTAATTCTTGCTATTAGCGAATCGAAATGATAGTTTTCATCAGGGTGCACAATTAACCCGGGTTTCTTATCTAACAATAAAATATTATCATCTTCATATAAAATATCTGTTTTGTTAGGCGCTTTTAGAAAGTCATACTGATTTTCACTTTTTTCAAAGAATTCATCATTAATATATAGTTCAAGGACATCGCCTTCATTTAATCTGGAAGAAATTTCACACTTTTTACCGTTAATTTTTATCCTCTTTTTTCTAATATATTTATACATTAAAGATATAGGTAAATTTTTAAATGATTTTGTTAGATATTTATCTATTCTTTGACCTGCGTCATTTCTATTAATAATAATTTTTCTCATAAGATGACCTCGTTTATTATCTGTTATTTCCATTAATTATATCATAAAACTGCAAATTAAAACACTTTTCAAACATTTATTATTGGTATATAATCAATTATGTGTAGTGAATAGTATTTGGAGGGCAGTTAAATGCATGAAGGACATAGAGAAAGGTTGAAGGATAAATTTATAAGAGATGGGTTAGATAATTTTGAACCACATGAATTACTTGAGCTTCTGCTATTTTTTTCTGTACCTAGAAGAGATACAAATGAGTTGGGGCATAAACTCATAAACGCCTTTGGATCTCTTGCATCAGTTTTTGATGCACCTATAGAGTTACTTCAAGATGTTAAAGGAATTGGAAAATCATCAGCCGTTTTAATAAAATTAATACCTGAGATTTGCAGAAAATATATGGAAGATAAATTTGATTATCATGATAGGATAATCGACTCAGAAAATGCAGGAGTAATTCTCATGAATAAGTTTATCGGAAGGATAAATGAAACGGTTATTTTAATGCTTCTTGACAGTAAGTGCAAGCTGTTATTTTGTGGTGTTGTAAATGAAGGATCAGTTAATTCATGTGATATCTACATTAGGAAACTTGTTGAGTATGCGATTAAGTATAATTCAAGTATGGCAATTCTAGCGCATAATCATCCTAGTGGGATAGCTTTGCCATCAAAGAATGATATAGAAACCACTTTTGCGGTTAAGGAAGCTTTAAATCTTGTAGGAGTAAAATTAATTGATCATATTATAGTTGCAGATGGCGATTATGTATCTATAGCACAAAGCAAATTAAGTGAACATTTGTTTGAAAGTTAAGTGGACCTAAGGAGTGACCAGTCAATGGATTTTAAGTTAGTATCACCATATAAACCAACCGGAGATCAACCTCAAGCAATAAATTCTTTGGTAGACGGTGTTAGCAAGGGATTTAGAGAACAAACGTTATTAGGGGTTACAGGCTCAGGAAAGACCTTTGCAATGGCCAATGTTATAGCAAAACTTAATAGGCCAACCTTAGTTTTAGCCCATAATAAAACATTGGCTGCTCAGTTATGTTCAGAGTTTAAGGAGTTTTTTCCGGAAAATGCTGTTGAGTATTTTGTGTCTTACTATGATTATTATCAGCCTGAGGCATATAT
>CAKSUE010000231.1 GCA_934501135.1 uncultured Eubacteriales bacterium
CTCTATTATATATTTTATAATAATATTATATAGCATTTTTATATAATTGTCAAGATTTTTGGATAAATAATACAGTATAATTTTCTTGAAATAAATTATTATACAAAATTACCAAATAAAGTATTATATAAGTAAATTTTTCCCAAAAGTAGACAAAAGATAAATTTTGTAATACAATAAAAGCATGAAAAAATAAAAAGTAGTAATAATATTCTAAAAGAAATTAATTTATTATAAATATACGGAATTTTACCCCCTACAGGAAAAATAGTAATAAACATTGATATTCAAACAATATATAAACACACAGTTGAAGATTTTGAGAAATATTGGTCTAATGGACAAGGAGCTAAAATACATTACTTTGAAGATAACTTTTCAGCACCCTTGACTATAGGTGTAAATTTAAATTATGGTTTTTATTTTAACTATAGTGATAGAATAACAGAAGAAATATCATTATTTTACATTACTGAAACTACTGATGAATTAAAAGTTTCAGTAAGACTATTTATACCGCTAATTTTAACTTGGGAAGTAATAAAAACTTTTATTGAAGAAGGTAGAACATATAAACAAATTCAATGGATAAACGCTGACAATCTTTCAGAAAACAGCAGATTTTATTAAAATTTATATAAAATATGTACACTGATACTTATGATATTAATATAGAATTAACAAAGAAATTATTTAAACTGTGATGTACGAAATACTCTTATTTATTTTCTTTTTTCGTCCAACCAATCTAAATACTCTTCAACCTCTAATAAATCGGTAAAAAGTTCTGCTGGAAGAGTATCTTTTTCAGATTTAGAAAGTGAACGGATTTTTTTTACAAACTTTCTGGTTTCTTCTTCAAGAAATCCTTCTTTTTTTGTTAGCATTCCACATCTTGCAAAACGTATTATCAATGTAAAACACCAAATATTTTTTTCGATAAGCTCAAGCCATGGGTAATTATATGTAAATGCTTGTTCAAAAGATGTCTCATAATCAATAAATCTGTTTCCGACAATATCTCTATCAATACAGCCATAACATATGTCCATACATTCTAATTTTATTTGATTATACGATTTCATATCAAATTTTACTCCTTTTAATATTCCTCAACATAGAGAATCGTTATTTTAATATTTGGAAACATTTCTGAAAAACTTGCAAAAACATTATCACAACTTATACAAGGCTTTAAATCAGTATAAACTACAATTTCACCTGATGTAGATTTATTAGTGATATTTTGTGCAATTTCAGATAAAATTTTATTTTCTGTATCTTTTGAGCATGCATACGCTTTTTCACCATTAATTATATTTTTGGGATTAACATGAAAAGTTTCAAAAATTGAATTTTTGGGTTCAAGTGAGATTCCAGTTCCTGCCACACTAGCAATCTCCTCATTTATTGCACTATGTGCAAAATATTGATTTTTTGTAACGCCATCTATATGTACTTCTGCATAAGCAAAATTATTTCGTTTTTGTGCCCAACTTGGTAATTTAGCCCTGAATGTTTCAATAGAATTTTTAAATGTAGTATTATTATAATCATCTAAATGGAACAATGTAGTTGAATCAAGTCTTTTTAATAAAATTTTTGCTCCAATTGAACCATTTTTTGAATAATATACATCTACTTCTTTTAGAAATTCTTCCAAAAATTTAGTCTTAAGTAAAGCTTTTGAAAAATCATCACCATTATTAATGACTAATTCGGCAAGTAAACGCTGATTTTCGCCTTGTTTACTAAGGAATTTAAGAACATCATCGCCAAGAAACATGAATTTAGGGTTTTTAATGAGAGTATCAATAGTTGTCTGAGTAATTCCAAGCTTATTTAACTGTTTAATTTTTGAATTTATTTCAGTTACTGAAAAACCACCAACATTTTTAATATTATTAATAACAGTTTCACCGAATTTAGCCGATAGTTTGGCTTGAGTCATACTTTCAGCAACTTTTCCAATGCCCTTACCAACACCTATTGTAGCCAATGTAATAGCATTGATTGCTGAAGTAGTCCAGATTTTCATGCCAGCTTCCATAGGGAGTGCGGACAAAAAGTTTGACACCAAAATTTGATGTATCCAGGCTATTTTGCCCATAAAAACATTGAGTGTATATTAT
>CAKSUE010000232.1 GCA_934501135.1 uncultured Eubacteriales bacterium
CTTTTAGGACAAAGAATAAACACAGTAATCCATAAATATTATCAAGCAAATCTACTATTCCGATTAATGATTCGGTTAATTTATAATTAGGACGGAGTTTTATATATGGACCAAAATATTTCATTGCTTAATTGCCTTCCTATAGGGCAAAAAGCGAGGGTAGATAAATTATTATCTAAAGGGCATGAAAGACGCCGTATGCTCGATTTAGGATTGATAAGTGGAACTACAGTTGAAGCTGTGCAGAAAAGTCCCTCTGGAGACCCTACAGCCTATTCAATACGTGGTGCCATAATTGCATTAAGGAACGAAGATGCAGAAAAAGTAACAATAAAATTTCAATAAAAAATTTATTATAACATTATCTTATAATATGATCGGATATTTAATAGGAATAAACTATTGAATATCCGATTATATTTTATAAATTAAATTAATATATTGTATAGTACATCTATAAAATATCATGTTTACAATAATTCTATAGGACGGAGTTGATCTAATGGGACTGACAAATAAGTCAACTGGTATTACGACCGTGGCATCGTACGATATTGATATTGTAAAAACAAATGAAGATGATAAAGTTATAGCTATTGCTGGAAACCCAAATGTAGGAAAAAGTACTGTATTTAATGCTCTTACTGGAGCACGTCAGCACACTGGAAACTGGCCCGGCAAAACTGTTACAAATGCCCAAGGTACACACTCATATAAAGATAAAAATTTTATCCTCGTTGATATCCCGGGTACATACTCCATTATGGCTAATTCTGTTGAAGAAGAAGTTGCAAGAGATTTTATATGTTTTGGAAATCCAGATTCTGTTGTAGTTGTAACAGATGCAACATGTTTAGAAAGAAATTTAAATTTGGTTCTTCAAATACTTGAAATAACACAAAATGTTATTGTATGTGTCAATTTATTGGATGAAGCAAGAAAGAAAAAAATCTCAATAGATCTAGATGAATTATCTATTCAGCTTGGCGTTCCTGTTGTTGGAACAAGTGCACGTTCAAAAAAAGGGTTAGATAGTCTTTCTGAAGAAATATATAATGTATCACATGGAATAAAGGAAACATTTTATATAAAAACAGAATATGATGAAATTATAGAAGAATGTATTTCAATTCTAGAACCAACGGTACAGGACATTGTTAAAGACAAATTAAATGCAAGATGGGTTAGCACAAAACTTTTAGATATTGATAATGATCTCTCAGATTCATTAAACTCTTATTTGGGGGTTAATATTCTGGAAAACCCAGAAATTGAATCTAAATTAGATGAAGTAAAAAATATTTTAAACGAAAATAATATTGATAGAGAATTAATTAGAGATAGAATTGTATCTAAAATAGTTAAAAAGAGCGAACTTATTTATAAAAGCTGTATACATCTAGAAAATGAATCGTATAATGAACGTGATAGAAAAATAGATAAAATTTTAACATCTAAACTAACAGGTATCCCTATCATGATAGCTATGCTTGGGATCATCTTATGGATAACAATAGTTGGAGCAAACTATCCATCAGAACTTTTGTCTACTTTTTTGTTCTGGATTGAAGAACAATTACATATACTTTTTTCAAATATTAATGCTCCAGGCTGGTTAGACTCCATGTTAATATCAGGAGTATACAGAACTTTAGCTTGGGTAGTCTCAGTAATGCTACCTCCAATGGCAATATTTTTTCCTTTATTTACATTACTTGAGGATTCCGGATATCTCCCAAGAGTAGCTTTTAATATGGATAAATTCTTCAAGAAAGCTTGTGCACACGGTAAACAGTCTTTAACTATGTGTATGGGCTTTGGATGCAACGCCTGCGGTGTTATTGGCTGCAGAATTATTGATTCTCCAAGAGAACAATTAATAGCTATACTTACAAATAACTTTGTTCCTTGCAATGGAAGATTTCCTACTCTTATAGCTATAATCACAATGTTTTTTACTGGCTTAATAATATCACCGTTTCAGTCAGTTTTATCTGCACTTATGTTAACGGCAATTATAATATTAGGTATTTTATTAACATTATTAATATCAAAACTACTCTCTAAAACACTTCTCAAGGGAATCCCTTCATCATTTGCACTTGAACTACCTC
>CAKSUE010000233.1 GCA_934501135.1 uncultured Eubacteriales bacterium
ATAGGTGTAACGCCAAGTCCTAGTAATTGTTTTCTGTTAAATTTAGGACTTGAGACCTTGCCTTTAAGAATGGAGAGACATTGTTCAAATGCGTTAACTGTTGCTAAGTATTTTGAAAATAATAGTAAAGTCATTTCTGTTAACTATCCGGGGCTAAAAAATGATAAATATTTTAATATGGGAAGAAGGTATATGCCTAAAGGTAGTTCAGGGATTGTTAGCCTTAGAGTGAAAGGAGGGCGTAAAGCTGCAGAGAAATTTATGAATAATATGAACCTTGCATCAAGAGTAGTGCATGTTGCAGATATTAGGACTTGTATACTGCATCCAGCAAGCACAACTCATAGACAACTTTCAGAATCCCAACTTTCAGAGGCTGGAATATATCAAGATTTTCTTAGATTTTCAGTTGGTGTAGAGTACATAGATGATATAATTGATGATATAGAAAATTCTCTTAAATCTTTATAAATAAAGAAAGAGCCCTGAATAAGGACTCTTTTTATTTTGGGAGGTTGACGTGCGAATAATAATGTGTTAAAATAATAAAATTGAGCAGCAGAGTAAATAAGTATCTATACGAAGCGGAAGTGCAGGATTATTTGTTTAAAAGTCTCTCAATCTGTTTTTGAATTGGGTTGTAAAGCAAAAATAAGAATACAACTGTTGATAATGAATGAATTATATCCATGGGAAGACTAGAAGCTGTATATGCCAAAAGTGCACTAAGTGATGCAGTATCATTGAAGAGGAAGAAAGAAGAAAAGTTCATGATTGTGCCATAAATTAATATAACTGAAATACCTGCGTAAGTGCATATTAAACCAATCTTTTTAGGAATAAATTTAAATATTATACCGGCTACAAAACCTAACAGACCGAAGGCTATCATTTGCCAAGGTGTCCAAATGCCTTGTCCCAAAAAGAAATTTGAAATAAAAGCAGACAGTGCTCCTGTTATAAAACCTGCCTCTGCGCCTAGACATATACCTGATATTATAACTAAAGCTGCCATCGGTTTAACTTGAGGAACCATAATAAAAATTAGTCGCCCGGCAACAGAAATAGCTGATAATACTGAAATTAACACTAATTTTTTAGTTGATATATCTTTATTTTCAAACGACAAAAATAGGGAGAAGATTGAAAATACAATAATTAAGAGGCTTGTTAAGTAATAATTCTCAGATTTAATAAAAAGTACTGCTATTGGAATTAAAAGTAGATCAAAAAAATATAACCATTTTTTCCCATAAATTATTGAAAAATTTATCATATAAAAATCCTTCTTTCTAAATTACAACCTATTAATTGTAAAATTTTGGTATTTTTCACACTGTAAATTCTTGCGTCTTTTATAACCTCATTTTTGTCTAAATTTACATGTGATACATTTGAGGACAAAAGCACTAAAGATTAATGCCTATGCATGATTATATTTATAGAAAATACAATAAAGAATTGCCTTATCTGATGCAAGAATTGAAAATATTGTCGCTCTTTGGGTTGTTTTATCGAAAAACTTCGATTTTTTTCTGTTGAAATGAGTTTTATTCAAATTTATAATTCTTATTGCAAGCTGTTTAGTAAACAGAATAAGTTATCGAAGGAGCATTTTCAATGACAGTAACAACAATTTTTAAAAAGGAATTCTCAGAGATTAAAGGAATCCAAAAAGAAGAAGCAGTTTCGTATAGTTTGTCTGATACGGTTATTAAAGGCGAAAATGTGTATGGAATAGAAGTATCTTCTTTATGTGGTAAAAAGGAGATGTCGGAATCAATACATAACATATCGTCATCCAAGGAAGAAGTAATGAGTGTTATAAAGTATTTATATGAAAACTCAGTTAAAGCAGAAATATTTAAAGACATAGTTTCTGATATGTATGGTATTTTTATAAGAAATAATCTATAAAAATTAGATATAGTATTGGAGCTATAAAATTAGGAGTGGTTGTGTGGCCAAAAAACCAGTAAGAGTTTTAATTGCAGATGATAATGAAGATAAGTGCTATTTGCTTGATGAATTTTTAAAGAAAAATGAAGATATAGATATATGTGATATAGTTCATGATGGATATAGTGCTCTTGAATCAATACATGAAAAG
>CAKSUE010000234.1 GCA_934501135.1 uncultured Eubacteriales bacterium
TTCTTATGCCGCTTAGTGAGTTCCCAGAATTAAAGGACAAGCAGCTACATGAGGACGTGACGGAGCTTCTTGGGATTACCTACTACGTTGCTGAGGATAATGCTCGTAAGGCAAAGACTAATCCCAATGAGAAGTATAACCGCATGGCTGCTAGGAATCCTAAGCTCGCAAAGAAGCGTTGGTTTAGGTGGCTGATGAAGCGAATGTGGGGACGCAAACTCCTATTCGTTTTCTTTGGTAGAGTCAAGGACATTCCCAAACAATTTCCCACTTGGATTAAGAAGACCGATGAAGACAGGATTGAGAACTGTCTATGGATGCTTGATGATAAAGAGCCTTATGTTCAAACCGAAAAAATTGATGGTACGTCCACGACAGTATTTCTTGACCTGACTAAAAAGAAGCCTGATTTTGGTGTATGTTCCCGCAATGTTCGCCAGATGGATGCAGACCAAAAGAATTTTGTTTCTGATATGTCTGGCGTTCCAAATGTATATTGGGAAATGGTATTCAAGTATGATATGAAAGATGCTCTTGAGAAAATTGCAAAAGAGCATAATATCAAGCAGGTTGTTTTACAGGGTGAGACATACGGTGAAAGCGTTCAAGGTAATAAATATAAGATGAATCATCGTGACTTTGCTGCATTTAACCTGGTATTTGATGGTGTTCGTCTAGGTTCTGTTGAAGCAAAAACAATTCTTGACGAGTACGGTATTCCATTCGTACCTATTATTGATGTTAACTATGCACTACCTGGTCAGGATAATCTTGAAGAGTTTAAGGTATCTGCCGATGGTAAAAGCACAATAAACAAAAACGTGTTACGCGAAGGATTCGTGTATCGTAGTCTTGATGGACAGAAGTCGTTTAAAAACGTTAGCCGAAAGTTCCTTATGAGTGTCAAGGACTAAGTATGGATAGCACGGTAGGTTTGTATTTATTCAGACCTACCGTGCGTATATATTGTTTTTTATCGGTATAAATTTGGTAGGTGCAGATAGCTGGTGATTAATGATATACAGGGAGTTTACTCTATTGTAAATATAATAAATAATAAAATTTATATAGGTTCATCTATTCATGTAAACAAAAGATTTTCTGAACATAAATATAGTTTAGGAAATAACTGTCATTATAATAAACATTTACAAAACGCATGGAATAAATATGGCGAAGAAAATTTTTCTTTTAGTATTGTTGAGCAGGTAGATGGTGATGAATCCATATTAAAAGCCGCTGAGCAAAAATGGATTGATTATTACGAATCATATAAACTTGATAAAGGATACAATGTTGATAGATATGTTAGTGGCAAATGTCGTATTGTATCTGAAGAAACTAAAGAAAAAATAAGAATGAAGCATATAGGTAAAAAAGCCTCAGAAGAAACAAAAAGAAAATTTAGTTCGCAAAGAAAAGGTAAATTAAATGCGTTCTATGGCAGGACACATACAATTGAAGCAAGAGAAAAAATGAGAAAAGCAAAACTTGGAGTAAAAGCATCTGATGCTCAAAGATTGGCATTGGCTAAATTTGGCGGCGTTAAAAGTTATACTTAGGAAACATATAAAAAACTAAGTTTATCGCATCGTGGCGAAAAATCAGCAACATCCAAATTAAAAGAAAATGACGTTATTGAAATACTTAAAAAATTAAAAAATGGCGTAAAGATAAAAGATTTATCTTTAGAATATAATGTTGCCGAATCGCAGATATCCAGGATAAAGAATAAAAAAAGGTGGGGATATTTGTATGACAAAATGCCAGAATTATACATCTAAGCTTGTTTACTTATGTGGCCTACCTGCGAGCGGTAAGTCCACCATCTCTCTTAAACTAGCAGAAGAATATAATGCGGCGGTGTTTAGTTCTGATGCGCTGCGCAAAGAATTGTTTGGCTATGAAGGCAACCAAGGAAACAATTCTAAATTATTTATTGAGTTGCATAGGCGTATCAAGGAATGTTTAAGGTCTGGAAACAATGCAATTTATGATGCTACGAATATATCTTCTAAGCGTAGGCGTGCATTCCTACAAGAATTAAACAAGATTGATTGTCACAAGAAGTGCGTGATTGTTGCAACTCCATATGAGCAGTGCCAGGA
>CAKSUE010000235.1 GCA_934501135.1 uncultured Eubacteriales bacterium
ATAACTATAAAATTCTCATATTTACTTTCGTATTCTTTTAAAATTTCATAACTAGAGTCCGTTGAGCCATCGTTAATAGCTATGATTTCAAAGTTAGCTAATGTTTGATTAACTGCCGAGTCTAATGCTTTCCTTAAATATGATTCCACATTATAAACAGGTATAATTAAGCTTACCTTTGGATTATCTACATTTAAACTCAATTATATCACTCCTTTATCACTTTCCTTTGTTTGATTTCATATTTATTCAGCTTATCGAATCTGGAAATTCATTTGCATCATCAAAACATTTAAACTCATTTTTCATGCAATTTAACACATTGGAATTAAGATTAATAAGCTTAGGAAACATTCTCTTAAAATCTTTATTTTCTGCACACACTTTATAAACTAATTTAAAGTTAGTAATTATTGTTCTATATCCATACAATAAAAAGCTAAACTTGTAGGCATCATAATCGTTATTTCTCTCCAAAAAATTCCTCATACATGCAAAAGCTCTTATATAGTCATTAAGCTTTTGGGTATCCATGCTACTAACAATACTATTTTCATGCCTAGTATAATTATAATATTCTTCATTAATTACTGCAATTTTATTAGCGAAGTAAAATAAACTCATAGATACTGGTATATCTTCAAAACACATATCCGGAAAAATTATATTATACTTTTCGAACAATTCACGTTTCCAAAGTTTATTCCACATATAAAAATGCATTCTAACATCTTTTATTAAGGATTTTAAAATCTTTTTATTTGAATACACGCCCGTCTTTAAACAAAATGGCTTTCTTATTCTTTTATTTTTTTCTGGTATATATGTATAATAGCCACAGCAGACTATATCGGAATCACTTTTTTTTGCAAATGAATATAATTTCTCTAAAAATTCCGGTTCAATATAATCGTCACTATCAACAAAAGCAAGATAATCTCCCCTTGCATATTTCAATGCATAATTTCTTGCTCCTGCCGCACCCGAATTCTCTTTATCAACAATTATAAAGTTAGTATATTTATCTTGAAACTCTTTCATTATACTTAACGAATCATCTGTTGAACCATCGTTAACCACAATTACTTCAAAGTCCCGCATGGTTTGCCCTACAATTGAATTTAAACAATTTATCAAAAATTTTTCTGCATTATAAACTGGGACAATCACACTTATTGCGGGATTACTGCTATATATATCCAATAGCCTCAATCCTTATTATTATTCTTTTTACTTTTTGACCCTCTAGTTATACCTGAAAATGGAGCAGATATTAAAATTACTAGATAATAGGTAATTAATCTCCATAAAAGCATCGCCGATTTAATAGTTTCATCATTAAAGTAATTTTTAAACATTACATAAAAGCTTCCTTCAGCAGCTCCAGATCCTCCGGGCAAAGGAATAAAAGAAGAAACCATTGTTACAAAAGCCTGTGTTCCGATCATATCTATTACTCTTGCTCCAGAAAAATTAAACGATTTATATATACAATAAGGGACTATAAACATAGTGGTAAGCTGTACAGCTGTTAATGCGTATGTTTTTAGCACTAACCCCTTATTTTTATATAATTCTTTATTACTTTCATGAAAATATTCCAGCTGGTCTTCTAAAGATTTTATTTTATCGTCTGAATGTTTTAAAATTTTTATTTTTCCCAATAAGTGAAAAACAAATGATATAATTCCTTCAGTTAATGTCTGATTAAAAGAAAACAATACTAAAAGCACAATAACAATAGCCTGTGTAAAAAATCCAAATATAGCAAACCCCTTAATTGGGCCCTCAATAGATTCATGGCAAACCAATAAAGCTATTGCGCTATAGCTTGTCAACACTGTTTGATAAACTAAAAACTTTTGAATAAGCGACGCAGTTCCTGAGCCTGGATCCACACCTTGCTTTGAAAGTACAAGAACCTGCATAGGTTGTCCACCCGATGCTCCAGGAGTAACTGCACTATAAAACTGACCTACCATACTGCATTTTATAGCATCTCTAATCCTATAATTACTATATCTAACTTTAGTAAACAAATAAATTAGGGATATATCTATAACAATATTTAATAAATAACAAATAACCGACATACAAAGCCAAGC
>CAKSUE010000236.1 GCA_934501135.1 uncultured Eubacteriales bacterium
AAAGAAGTTAAAGCAAGGGGCGCTTGTGTATTAGCAATAACAACAGATGATCATAAAGATGCTATTTCTCAAGTTGCAGATCATACTTTCTTTATTCCAAAAACATGCAATATGATGTCTCCATCACTTTCAGTTATACCACTTCAGTTGTTATCTTACTATATAGCATTAAATAGAAATTGTGATATCGATAAGCCAAGAAATCTAGCAAAATCTGTTACAGTTGAGTAGACAATAAACCCTATTATCTATAGATAATTTGATTATATTTTAATTTGAAAACTTAAACTTTTTGAATTAGTGCAGTTATGGTAATTCAGTTTCAATGTTTCGCTGTTTTCTTTTCTGGATATTAAAAATTTATCTTCTATTCCCCATCTGTCTTTACAACTATAAGTGAATTTAGGTAAAAAATTGGAGTAGCACATCTCACACTGTGCTACTCCCCTTAATATTTTATTTTCCCTATTCACAACGGAAGAAAATAGAAACTTATATGAAAGAATAACATCAATAACAAAACCATTCAATTGTTCAAAATATATGAAGTTTGATCATTGTATATAAGCAAAAACCACCTCCAAAAGTTAGGTTTTGCTTCTAACTTTCAGAGGCAGCAGCGCCGTAAGATCGTTGTCTTTTATATCAATTAAATTAACTAACTTTTTTATAGACATTAAACCCGATATCTATTAGCAAAAGAAAAATTTCTCAATTTGTATAAACTTGAGGAGATTTTTAGCATAGTATATAATTGTTATAACTTAGAATTGCTGGTGTAAATTCACTCGGGGGTTATTGCTAACCCTATACATTGTTGAACTATAAAACATATATAAAGGGAGCGATTCAATGGTTAGAAATAAATGCAAAAAAGTAATTTCAATAGCAGTATTAACAGTAATGATTACAGCTACATCTTTAAATGTATTTGCAGGTGGTTCCTTGTCAGAAATGTTACAACCTAATAGTTCTCAATTACAGATATCTGAGTCAGGAAGCTGCGGAAAAAATGTAACATATAAATTTAATGTAAAAACAGGTAAATTAACAATATCAGGAAACGGAAAAATGGACAACTTTTCAGACTCTAAAACTTCACCTTGGAGTATATATAGAGACAAAATAAAATCTATAAAGATAGAAAACGGCGTAACGGAAATTGGAAGTTACGCATTTGATGGATGTAAACATTTAACAGATATATATATAGGTAATGATATAGTCTGGATTGGTGATAATGCATTTCGTGGCTTCTCAAATTTAATAACCGTATACGTATGCAATATATTAAATTTATCTCCAAATTTATCCGACACGGAGCGCATAGGTTTAGATACTAAGAATGTTCAAATAATAATGGTTTATCGTTTTGGTGGAAATTGCGATTCTGATACTGATATTTCAATGTCATTTGAAGCCGATAAAGATCTATCTGTAATAGATTTAAATTAAATTTAGAAATTTGAAATTTCTAATTTGTATTTCTCTATTCCACGCTTGTCTGGCAGTTCATGCTCTTTTAAAGCTGTGGAATTTAATTTTTGCTTCATTTTATGTAAAGTAAAGAAGAACCTCTAATCATTTCGATTAAAGGTTCTTTTCTAATTTTCTGAAGAATTTGATAAAACAATTTAATATATTTTTATCGCAATCATAAGTTAAATGACTATATGCATCTTCAAAATTAAACCACCCTACTTCTTCTACTTCCCCCTTTTGCGGAATGGTTTTTGTAAGCTTTGTTTCCGCACAATAATATACAACTTCCCTTACACCTTGTTTTAGTGAAAAGTGAGTCCCCATTCTAAATCCGGGAATTATTTCTACATCAAGGCCAACTTCCTCTTTAATTTCGCGAATTGCTGTTTGTATTTCTGTTTCCTGATCTTCAACGTGTCCTTTCGGAAATCCCCATCTTAATTCATCATTATAAATAAATCTAATTAACAGCACTTTATATTCATTATTAAATTTATGAAATATGATTGCACCACATGATTTCTCACAATTGGAAAAACTTAATAATTTATCTGAAATAAAATAATCACCGCACAGATTTTTTTCAAAGTCTACTGTGTCAATTACGCTGTCTACATTAATT
>CAKSUE010000237.1 GCA_934501135.1 uncultured Eubacteriales bacterium
TATTCATATCATACATCAATATTTTTTCATTTTTTATTGGTCTAACTCCATTATTGATTTCCTCGGACTTTTCTGTCTTTTTTATGAGTATATTTCCACTACTATCTGAACCAATTTTATCATAACTTATTTGACCAGATACCCCATATAGTTTTTTAGATACTTTTATATTTCCATCCTTATCGGCTCTAGAGACCTGATATTCACCTGTTTCAATTATATATTTTAAATTATAAATATTTAGATCTTTGTCAAATGCTACATCTATTATCTTTCCTGTGTCTATTAAAGGTTTAAATAAGAATATACACATAAGAAGCGAAACCACTATACTTGATATAGCAATAATCAATGTATATAATCTTTTCATTAGCTCCCCCCTACATAATTAAATGCTAAAAAATACCTCAATTAAATATTTACTATTTATGCAATTAAGTATATAATTAGAAATAGTTGTATTCTGTTTTAAATTTGCTTATAACATAAAGGTGATAAACAAACATGAAAAATATAAATGATATTTCAAATTATAATATCGTTGGGACATTATCCAATAATCCTGACTGCAGTGTTTGGATTGCTTCCATAAAAAATGATGCAGACCCCGATAACCTATTTATTATAAATAGATTTAGCCATAATAAGCAAAATTTAAATCTCTTTAAAGAATTCTTTACCTATTATTCTTCCGAATCTAAAACAAAAGACATATCTAACTTTTTTGCATCTGGCAAGTTTTTTTATGTCATATTTAAATATTCTAAGGGTGAGTTCATTGCAGATAGATTCGATCCGGAAAAGCTTACAGATAGAACAGAAAAAAGATTTCAAATTCTATATTCTATTTTAATGAAACTTGATGCTATATCCACCTTACCTTTGCCAGCATTTATATCAGTTACTTCTATAGACAATATCTGTATTGATATAAATGAAGATGTTAAAATTATTTATAATTTTAGTGATCTTCTAGATATTGATGAACCATCAAGTAAAATTGTCTTCAAAAATATTTCAAAAATTATAAAACTACTTTTAAGTCGTGAACTTAATAATAAGTATAATAAACAAATAGAAATCATTTTAGAAAAATGTGATAATAATTTATTTACATCTATTCCCCAATTAATTGTTGATCTAAAAAAAATTGAAAGCACTTGTACAGAAGGCGATGCCAAAAGTGCGTTTATGAAGTTTTACAAAAGAAACAAGAAAAAAATAAAAAAATACTCTTGGGTTTTTAGCGGTTTAGCCATTGCTTCATTTGGTATATATTTATTTTATAATTTATTTTTTGCAAGTAATAATGATATGTCCTCTGCATCAAGTAATGTTACTTTAGGTAATATTACTTACATATCTAATTCATCAACTAACCCTACAATTGATAACACTATTTCTGTTCCGCCAGAAAGTACCTCCGAAGAGCTTATAGATCTTTCTGTCTCTCCCAATACAGAAATATTATTTAATGATTACATAGTTAAATATGGAGATACATTTGAATCAATCTGTGAAAATAACTATAGTTCAAAAAGTTTTATTAGTACAATTAAATCATTCAATAATTTATATTCAGATGCTCAACTTGTTGCAGGAATTGTAATTCGACTGCCAGATGAAACTGCTGTTAAAACATTACACAATATATAATATTTTTTTGCGGCTATATCCCAAAAAGCTAATTAGCTTTTTGGGATATTTTTTCGCCATAATATTTATTATTCGCCGGTACTAACAACAACATAAGCTGAATCCGTTTTATTCTCAAACTTAACACTTTGAGCCTTGATCTCATAAACACCTTCTTTAGACGGTGCAGTATATAAACCATTTTCGTCAATCTTGCCGGCTCCGCTTTCAGTAACCATCCAGCGCACTTCTTGATTGCTGGAACCTTCAACATGCGCGGATAATCTAATTTGTCCTAGTGGTTCAATCCTAGTTGTATTAGGCGTAATAGTTACTTTAACGTCATCATCTACTACGATCTCTTTTTCTTGGGCATCATTTTTACCAGATTTAAATGCCCACCATCTAATATCAATCGCTTGTTCACTCGTTTTCTCTAAAAGCTTAGCCCCTAATCTCATAGTAC
>CAKSUE010000238.1 GCA_934501135.1 uncultured Eubacteriales bacterium
ATGCTGTCAATAGGAGTTGCCAGCTATAGTGGCATGCAGGATATTGCACGGGCAGAGCAGGCAGCACAACTAGAACAGATAGCGTATAGCGGGGTAGATATAGATGAGCTGCTGAAACTTGGACAGAACAACGGACAATATGTAGAGAGGATTGAAATTGGAAGTGAGAGTGGTAGAAAGACAATATCAGATTTAAGTAATAAGGCAGTCAGACATCCTATGAACGACCATATGCCAGCAAGATATGCAAAGCAATTACAATATATGAGTAAAGAAGGGGCAGAACAATATTTAAACTATAAGACTTTTTTTAATTCAAATTGGACAGATGAGCAGGTAAGAGCAGCATTAAATTTTGGTTATAAAGAAGCATTAAATCGTGGTGTTATAACAGGAAAATATTCATTTAAGTATTTAGGCGAAAATGTTACAGTTTATTTAGAAGATGGTATATTTAAAACTGGTTATGGTGATTATGTTTATACATATGACGAATTAGTTAAGTTACTATGAGGTGAGTAAAATGGTAAAAATTAAATGGACAATTACGGATTCGATTAACGATGTTGATTTAAATGAATTTGATGCAGAATGGGATGGAATATATGGCTATTTTGAGATACGTATTAATGATCATGTATTAGGGTTTTGCCCAGATAGAGAATTGTTAGCTGGCGAGGAAGGAAATGAAGATATTTTATATTGGCTAACTAAATTGTCAGATGGAATTATTCAATTGAATATTGGTCAAGAATATGAAATACAATTACTTTCAATGAATATGGCTAAAATAATTTTAAAGAAAAATGATAAGCTATTAATAAGTTTTGTTGATACTAATACGGATGAAGTTATTTGGTCTGAGAAAATAACTATTAAAGAATGGTGTAATGAAATTATATTGAATATAGAAAGATTCATTAAAGAAGTTCAAAAAAATAATTCCGTTTTATTAAAAGCAAATTTGATAAAAAAACTTCTCAAAATAAAAGAAATGTTAGTATAGGTCGTAAATTAATATTCAATTTTTAGTTTTGTTTGTTGTGATATACCAGAAGGTTCTGTTTTAGGAGATTTGGCAAAAGCCTACAAATAAAAATACTGTAAAAGTTGCGAGAATTCCTGCTGGAACAGAGGTTAAGTATGCTGTAGGAATTGCAAGAGAACAATTATTGATTGCAGACCCTAGACCAGGTGGTGGAGTTCAATATTTGTTTAATCAATTTGATACAGATTGGATAACAGAGACTAGAAGATTTTCAAATTAAAGGAGATTGATATTATGGATAAACGACAGGAATTATTGAAAAAATTGCATCTATTAGTACAAGAAATTGATAAAGCCAAGGAAATGGTAGATGAAGAAAAAAGTCAATACTTAAATAACTATGAAAATAGGATTGAAGCCGTAATAAAAAAATTACAGGATGGTACATTACCTGCTTCTAAAGGTGGGCTTATTGGTACAATGAGAGGAATTTCAGAATATGACAGTTTGGCATCTATAAAAGCGTTATATGATGCAGCATCCGATGTGGATTTATTTTATAGAAAAGAATGCTATGAGTGGTAAGGACATCAAAAATCAAAACTGGATATTGTTACAAAAAACGCATTATTTTCATAGTACTTGGTGCTGTGAAAAATCAACCACGGTCTTTAAATTAATCGGAATGGCTCTCATCCAAGGTGATGTTATCCATGGAGACTTAGTAATTATTAAAGGGGATGGGTTCATTTCAAATTTGCAAGTTTTAAAAGCAGTACTGCATCGCCATACGGAAAACAACCGTTGTTCATGCTTCATTTTGTGCATAGATAGTATCAATCCGGACAAGTATTACTTTTCGCTTGTCATAGGATAAATTAAGGTTTTCATATTGGAAATATAATTCTTGCCTTTGCTATGTAAACTTCAGATAATCAGCATTCTGGTAGATACTATTATGGTGAAATGTAACATACGATTACGATACCGAAAACACAAGAATATATCAAATATGAAAGTATAGAGTATGAACTGCTGGTAAACAGGCTGACCAATGAAGCCGACCAGATCGAGCTGTCAGAAGTATCGGCAGAT
>CAKSUE010000239.1 GCA_934501135.1 uncultured Eubacteriales bacterium
CCTCCTATAATAAAGTAACCGTTCGGTAACTTTATTATAGTTACCGAACGGTTACTTGTCAAGAGTCAATGAAAAAATGTACTTTGCCATTAGAAAACCGAAAAAACAGGTAGCGCTTTCTTCCGCAGCCATAGGTAGGCTAAGTCGGATAGAAAAGATTTGCGGCTACAAAACAGTCCATATAGCTGCAAATGCCTAAGATCCATCCTGTAAAGTTGCACATTTAGATACTGAAATGTTGGAAGTTTCACGCCTCCACAACACTAAACTTTTAAATTCTTCTATGTTTTTATTTCTCCACTCTCTTGATTCCACATCTTGTTTTAGGAATTACACATAGCTCATATACCTTCGTGTAAATTGCTGTTTAAATACTCTATATATAATCCAATTATCTTATACCATTCCGCTTGCTGTTCTATGGGAGCTTCTCCATGATTCTTGTGGACTATTAGCCCACCTTCAATCGTCCATTCTCCTATAGAAAGTTTTCTGTTATGATCTGCTTCCAGTGTATAATATCTCAGATTTTCAAAATTCTCGTCATGACATATATAGGCCCTCCCGCAAAGTCCAGGTCCTTCAGGTGGTGGGAAAGATATTCTTATGGCAGCCTTGTCCATTCTGTCAAAAACAAGAGGAGTAACATCAAATTCAGAAACATCGTAAGGACATTTATAGTCATCATACCCTCTATGAACTATGTAATAAAGTTCAACAAGAAACTGTTCTTTCTCATGCAAAAGATTATCTAAAAATTGCTTGCAACAATCACTGTTCAGTAAATTCGGTATTGCTTGATGCTCATAATAATATCTCATATCATCCATGTCATATTCTCCTTTCGTTGGTATTTCCCTAATCAACATATTACATGTTTAAAGAAATTATAATTCTTTTCTTTCTATTTCATGCTTATCCATCCAATCTGCGATTTTTTGAATGCAACCACTCATATTGTCTCGAATATCTGGAACCAAAAAACGAATAACATCCCATCCCAATTCGTATAACCGCCGGGGCCTCAACTGATCTCTATAACATAGTTCACCGTCCCATGTTTGGTCTTATTTTGACACCTGATTTTCAATCTGTATAAAATTTTCAATGTTCTTCAATTTAGCCTTGACTTTTTATTTGCAGGCTTAATATGTACCTTTCATAATCCTACTATAAACACATTTTAGGTTATATCTGCTTTTTCTTTAACATGAACCATTTGAAAAATTTCATCTATGGTTATAATTTTTATCTTTTTATCATAAATTGATTGGCAAAACTCTATTGCAGGCTTCGTTAAACCCTCCAAAGTAACAATGTGCCCTTCATCATATCCTCCACTATGCAAAACCCCATATAAATCCCTTACAATAGGCAGTGTAACCTTATGTCCTTTATAAGCTTTGCATTGAACAGCTATATTTTTATTGTTTTTATGTAGAATAATATCTACACCCCCATCAGCACCCTTATTAGACAGCTCTGCATTATATCCTAGAAGCACATACATTTCTGTAATTTGCTCTTCAAATTCTCGGCCATTAAGGCTATACCAAAACGCCTTTTGCATTCGATAAAATGAAGTGATTCTCTCAACCTCTTCATCAAACTCTTTTCTAAACAGTTGCTTAGCATTATCCAACTTGCTTTCAAGAGAGGCCACAGGTGGGAATCGCTGAAAAGCCCAATTTATTGGTCCTGCACCAATAGGCAATCCTATAAACAGTGCGCATATAATCGTAAATCTATCAAATTCACCATTAAAAACATATACAAGTAATAGAACAACGAGCCACCATCCAATAAGAGCTCCCAAAATTATAAAAAACCATAATAAATATCCCTGCATCTTTTCTTGTTTTTTTAACTCAGAATCTGCAGAAAACTTAGTGTTAATATATTCATTTCGTAAACGATTAATTTTCTCTTCATCTTGTATTGTTTTGTAATCTAAATTTAAATTCATATCTCGCCTCTCAATAAAAAAAGAAAAAACCCTTGCATTCGCAAGGGTTTTGAGTCTTTGTAATACTCTCAAGATTATCTCTTCGAGAACTGGCTTGCTCTTCTTG
>CAKSUE010000240.1 GCA_934501135.1 uncultured Eubacteriales bacterium
GTATTACTTTATGTGGGGTTATGTCAAGAAGAATTACTATATATGATGAATAATTATTATCTATTTTTGCATTTTTTGTCGGATAAATAAAAAATATAAAGAAAAGGATATTAGGGTAATAATTGATATGGTACAACCAAATATAAGACCCTCTGGAATATATCTCATATCAACATGATGATTTCCCTTATCAATATAAACAGCAGTAAGTGTATTGCTTATTTTTATTTTTTCAGTTTTTACCCCATCAATCTTAATTTTCCAACCATCTTCATACGGAATGGAGAACAGTAATAGTCTATCATCTTCATTTATGCTGATAGTCCCATTAATATGAGACGATGAAACCAGTTCTGCGTGAAAAGGTTCTTTAGAGATTGTATTATAGTAATTTTTTAAAACATCAATATTTTCGCAACAAAATTTTGCATTATTTAAAATAAAAACTTCTTCATTTAACTTGATTTTGAAGATAATATCCTCTTCATTATTAAAGCTAAGAGGCAAAATACAGTTAAAGCCATCATCTAATGAGTACGCTGATGCAGGTTTATCATTTATATATAATGTAGCTTCTTTTATTTCAGATGATTTAAATGGATTTATAGGATTAGTAGAAAAGTAAGCGTAGAGATTGTCAGTATGGGGCATTTTTACTTTATAATATATATAAGCATCTTGATTATTATTTATTTTTTTAAATTTAATTGAATTATCAAGATTAGTTTGGACCAAATTTTCTATATACATATCAAAGGGTTCAATAAAGTTAAATAGGTTTGCTTGGCTTTCTCCAGCCATACATTCAAATAGAGCATTTTGATTTTCGAAAGGATCTTTACTATTGAAATTATTGTTTAGTTTGAGAATATCTGAGCTAACGCCAAAACCGATTGCTAGGGCAAGAGGATTTTTATATACCTCAATGTTATTGTGTGTAAAATCTAATTCATAAGGCTTTTTCAATTCAAAGTCTTTATTTAAAACGTATTTTATCCCAAAGAAAGAATCTGCAGCGGTGGTGTTACCTTTATTGTAATATGTATAGTTACCGTGGTTTTTAAATCCAATTTTTTCCATAAAGGTTCTTACAAATGATTTTTCACTGGAACTAAAGTGAGATAGACCATAATAATTGAATTGCATTGGATCATTTATTTTTCTGAAATATGTTTTTTCAATGCGGAATATGCTGTTATCATTGTCTTTTATTTTACTGATTGTATAATCTGTGTCTTTTATAAAACTTGAATACTCATTTAAATAAGTAAGATTATTTCCAGAAATATAGTTTTCCTGAGTCTCTTTGATTGAATGAAAAGCATCTGCGTATATATTTAAAAAATGGGAAATTATAAAAATGAAGTATAATAATGTTACAACTATTTTTTTATGTGGAATAATAATTATATTTTTACTGTAAATTCCAAAACATAGATATATAGTAACTGCGAATAGTGTTACTAACATGATATCTAAATATATGTTTTTTGCAGATATTCCTGAATTTATTGCCGAAGATGGCAAGACAAGCGACGTTGTGAAAATAATAAATGTTATTACCGAATAGAGCAAAGATGTAGATGTTATACCGTCTCTGATTTTAAAAAAACATCTGTGGCTAATATATATTAAAAGGAAGCTGAATAAAAATGAGAATCTTGCAGGGAACCAAATTGGTTTAGAAAAACCATGCCAAATTAAACCGATTACCATTACGCAAAAGCTCAGTAAAAATATAGCTATGAATGTTATGGTTGCTATTTTCTCTCTTTTTGAAAAACAAGAGTTAAAGAAATAAATAAATGTCATATATAAAACAAATATACTGGAAAATATCTGCGGAAGCGCAGTTTGAGGATAATCCCAATTGTTAATTTGTATAAACGTAAAAGCCCCTGTGTATAGCTTTGAAAAGACATCACTCAGTCTTAGATTTTCCTTAAATATTGAGAATGTATTCCAATAATTCCCCATTATAGGAGCAACAACAAATAGGAAAAAAACAGATATAAATACAATGAGTATAGTAGAAATAACTTTAGTAGATAGGTTATATTTGGTCAAT
>CAKSUE010000241.1 GCA_934501135.1 uncultured Eubacteriales bacterium
TCCTAATAGTAGATTCACTGCTCCGGCTAAAAATTGCCCATGCATAAGCTCTGAGTTTGAAAGCAAGAAAGGCGTTCCAATTTCCGCTATTATATTTGGTGGCCGCCGTGCTCAAACCACTCCACTTGTATATCAATCTAAAGATTGGGACAATGGTGTTTTTGTTGGGTCTATTATGGCATCTGAAACAACTGCGGCAGCAGCGGGTAAGGTTGGTGTTGTTCGTCGTGATCCAATGGCAATGCTTCCTTTCTGCGGATATAATATGGGAGACTATTTTGCTCATTGGTTCCATATGGGTGAAGTATTAGGCGACAAAGCACCTAAGATATTTAATGTGAACTGGTTTAGAGTTGATGAAGATGGAAACTTTATTTGGCCTGGGTTTGGAGACAATCTACGCGTGCTTGAATGGATTATAAAAAGATGTGATGGAGAAGTTGACGCTATTGAAACTCCAATTGGTTATATTCCTAAACCTGAGGATATTAACCTTGAAGGACTTGATTTTGAGTTAGATACACTTAAATCTATTTTAGAGGTAGATAATGATCTTTGGAGACAAGAAGCAGAAGGGATAACTGAATTTTATAAAAAGTTTGGCGATAAGCTTCCTAAAAAACTTGAAAAGCAATTACAAAATCTAAAAGATAGATTAAAATAGTAAAAATATATCCCCTCAGATAAATTTCTGAGGGGATTGTTTTATAGGTTCATTTGAATATATTCATCGTAAGTACACATTCTATCAATAAGGCCGTCGGGAGTGATTTCAATTATTCTATCGGCCACAGTTTGAATAAATTCATGGTCTTGCGAAGTGAATAGTATATTCCCTTTAAAGCTAATAAGACCATTATTAACGGCTGTGATGGATTCAAGATCTAAATGGTTTGTGGGTTGGTCGAGAATTAATACATTAGATCCATATAGCATCATTCTTGAAAACATACATCTAACCTTTTCTCCACCGGAAAGAACTTTTACTGGTTTAAAGATATCATCGCCAGAAAAAAGCATTCTACCTAAGAAACCTCTTAAATATGTTTCAGTTGTATCTTTGGAATATTGACGCATCCAATCGAGTATGCTTAAATCGCAACCTTCAAAAAAGGCGCTGTTATCTTTAGGAAAATAGGATCTAGAGGTACTAACTCCCCACCTG
Source organism: uncultured Eubacteriales bacterium (assembly GCA_934501135.1). GTDB lineage: Bacteria > Bacillota > Clostridia > Oscillospirales > Acutalibacteraceae > HGM12814. The sequence continues at coordinate 1,166 of CAKSUE010000241.1, forward strand.
AACGTTCCTTCATCTGGTTCGATTTCTTCGGTTAGTATGCGGAATAAAGTTGTTATAGAGTGCTCATTTTTAGATATAAATGCAACTTTGTCACCTTTATTTAGCGTAAAGCTTATATTGTTTAAAAGTTTTTCTCCATCAATAGTTTTACTTAGAGATTCTACTCTTAAAATATCTTTTCCTGCTTCTCTATCCATATTGAAACCTATAAATGGATATCTACGGCTTGATGCAGGCATTTCGTCTACAGTTATTTTATCTAAAAGTTTTTTTCGGGCTGTTGCCTGTTTAGATTTTGATTTATTGGCAGAGAATCTTTCAATAAAGCTTTGAAGCTCTTTTATCTTTTCTTCCTTTTTCTTATTTTGTTGTTTTTGCATTCTTTGCATTAATTGGCTGGACTCATACCAAAACTCATAGTTTCCAACATACATTTTTATTTTAGTGTAATCTATGTCTACAGTATGAGTACAAACATTATTTAGGAAATGTCTATCATGAGATACAACAATGACTGTTCCCTCATAGTCCGACAAAAACTCTTCTAGCCAATTTATTGCATTAATATCTAGATGGTTTGTAGGCTCATCTAAAAGTATAATGTCTGGATTCCCAAACAGTGCCTGAGCTAATAAGACTTTAACTTTCTCATTGCCGTCTAGAGTACTCATAAGAGAGTTTAATATATTTTCATCTAGTCCGAGCCCTTGAATAAGTTTAGAGGCGTCAGATTCAGCTTCCCAACCATTAAGTTCAGCAAACTCGTTTTCAAGTTCAGAGGCCAATATCCCGTCTTCCTCACTGAAGTCTGGCTTAGAATAAAGTTCGTCCTTCTTTTTCATTATTTCATATAGTCTGGCATTTCCCATAATTACTGTGTCTAAAACAGTATATTCATCAT
>CAKSUE010000242.1 GCA_934501135.1 uncultured Eubacteriales bacterium
GTGTATTCCTTATTGCAATTTTTGCATCTTCAGATAACTTAGAAATATCTTTTACAATATCTCTACGTCTATCTTCAGTTAATGGTGGAAATATTATCCTTATTGTTCTTCCATCTGTTTGAGGATTTATACCTAAATCTGAGGTCTGAATCGCTTTTTCAATCATTTTTGTTACAGATGTATCCCAAGGTTGAACAGTCAAAGTTCTAGCTTCTGTTACAGAAATAGCAGCCAACTGATTTATTGGGGTAGGAGTTTCATAATAATCAACCAGTATTTTATCAAGAACTGCTGGATTTGCTCTTCCTGCCCTTATTGCTGAATATTCGGAACTCAGCACATCAATAGTTTTTTTCATTTTATTTTCAGTTTTTTTAAATACTTCTTTCACTGTAAATCACTCCATTTGTTTATATTTTTATTTTACAATAGTGCCTATCTTTTCTCCGCAAACAGCACTATATATGTTCTCTGGATCATTAATGCTTAATACTAATATTGGAATATTATTATCTTTACATAGCGAGGCAGCTGTTGAGTCCATCACGCCTAAGTCTTTATTTATTATATCAGAAAAAGTTAATTCATCATATTTAATTGCATTTGGATTTTTCTTAGGATCACTGTCATAAACACCATCAACCATGGTTGCCTTAATAACTATATCGGCATCTATTTCGGCAGCTCTTAACGCCGCAGCAGTATCTGTTGAGAAAAATGGGTTACCAGTACCACATCCAAAAACGGTAACTCTTCCTTTTTCAAGATGTCTAACTGCACGATTTCTAATATATGGTTCAGCTACCTGCTGTATACTAATTGCAGTTTGAACCCTTACTTGGAGCCCCAGTTGTTCCAAGGCATCTGCAACACCTAGTGCATTTATCACAGTTGCAATCATTCCCATATGATCTGCTCTGGTTCTGTCCATTTTGCCGCTGCTTCTACCTCTCCAGAAGTTACCACCCCCAACAACTATACCTACTTGTACGCCTGAATCAACACATCTTTTTATTGGCTCACATATTTTTAAAACTGTATCAAAGTCTATTCCATGTTTACTTTCTCCTGCAAGAGCCTCACCACTTAACTTTAATAGGACCCTTTTATATTTTGGTTTCAATATAAACACTCCTTGAATCATTTTATACTATTTTACAATAATGGAAAGTCGATGTAAAGACTTTGTATAATTTTATAAGTTTATTAAATTTAATAAATTTATAGTCAGCAAATAATATATGCGTGTTTTAAACAAAAAAACACCCAATTTCGTTAATATTGGATGTTTAAAGTAGTAGATATTAATAAATATAGCTAATATCTATAGAATTGCATTTATTAATAAACTACAGATTTAATTTTCTCTATTGTATTTTCACAGTCTGCCTTTGTTGTTAATAACGCTATTTCATCAATAGAAGTAGTTATTATTCTAATATCTGCAGTAGCGTCGGAAACAGCCTTAAATATTTTAGCAGCAAATCCCGGATAATTCTCCATACTGCTATCAAAAACTGTAATTTTACAATTACCACTGCTTACAGTAGATGTAATATTTGGTGATTTTTTCCTTAACTCAGATGTGTACTTTAGTATTTTAGCGAACTCGTTATCTTGTACTGTAAAAGAAAGACTGGTGAGAACTTTCTGAGAAGGCGATATAGAAATCATATCAACATCTATATCCATACTAGCAATGCTGCCAAATATATTGGATATCAGTCCCATATCTAGTGGTATATTGTTCATTGTAATTAAAGTTATATCATCATTAATTGTTATAGTTGTGTTTTTTCCCATAACAGCCTCCATTTACTCGTTAAGCAAGTCTGACATACTATATAAAGAAGCCGGTTTTCTACAAAGAAAAATTGCAGCATTAATTGAACCTAATGCAAATATCTCTTTTGATTGAGCCGAGTGAGTAATCTTCAATAGCTCATCATGGCCTGCAAATATTACTTCATGATCACCAACAATGGTTCCTCCCCTTAATGAATGTATACCTATTTCGCTTTTACTCCTTGGTTTTCTATATGAATGCCTATCATAAACATAATGA
>CAKSUE010000243.1 GCA_934501135.1 uncultured Eubacteriales bacterium
TTCACCAAACCAAATATTATAATTAAAATTGTTGCTAACGGTATTACATATACACCTATTTTATCCAACTTTAGCTCCTCGCTTTTCAAACAGCTTTGCTGCCATTATACCAACTGTAAGGGAAATAATTGATGTTATCCAAATTGCAGGCAAAACATCCAGTGGATATTCTGAACCATGCTTTTGTCTTAAAATTGTAAGTAATGTAGGAATAAGTTGCAAAGATGCAGTATTTAAAACCACAAACATAACCATACTGTTGTTTGCTGTATCTTTGAGCTTATTCTCTTTTTGCATTTCTTTCATAGCTTCAATTCCAAATGGTGTTGCAGCATTGCCTAGGCCTAGTATATTAGCTGTTACGTTCATGCATATTAATCTCATAGATTTAGAATTTTTATTGTAATCTGGAAATAGCTTTTTAAGAAGCGGAGAAAGTACTTTTGCAAGTACATATGTAAGGCCTCCTTTTTCTGCTATATTCATAAGTCCAGTCCAAAAACACATCATTCCGAGAATTGATATTACTAAAGAAACAGCATCTTGTGCTCCATTCATAATTGCATTAGAAACTTCAGAAGTTCTTCCCGTAACAACTGAGCAAATAATACTTAGAATTATAAGCGCTGCCCAGATATAATTCATCAATATTTACCACCACCATTAACATATACACTAAATATATTCCAAAACTAAGAATAAATATGATATTTTTATAAGATTATTAAAGTTTGTTATTGACAAAATTGTAAAAAAATAGTATCATCATTACGTTATATGACGGCATATGACACATTATGTTTTGAAAGGATGTCTTTTATTATGAAGTCGACCGGAATTGTTAGGAAAGTGGACAACCTTGGAAGAATTGTTTTACCAATTGAATTAAGAAATGTATTAAGCATCAGCCCTAAAGATCCACTAGAGATCTTTATCGATGGTTCTTCAATAATCTTAAAGAAATATGAACCTCAATGTGTTTTCTGCGACAATGTTGATAATATTGTCCATTACAACGGTAGAAATGTCTGCAAGGATTGTATAGATAAGTTATCTAACTTATAAAAATACAATCCGAGACATCGGTTGTTTAAATTATAAAATTTCAATTTTTGTTTATTTCTCACTCAATTACTTATTAACAGCAAATGTAACTTTAGAAATATTAGTGAGTTTATAATATAAAATTTACATATAACTAATACCAACCCAAATTTTATAACTCGATTAAAAGCTCTCTAATCTTATAATGATTAGAGGCTAATTTTTTGCAAGTTGTAATTAATAGCTTTATAATAATATTATAAAGTACATTTAAGCTATCGGATAATTATATATGCAATATTAATCGGCAGATGATATAAACATCTGCCGATTTTATAGTCTTATTTAGTTTGTAGGCCTCATTGTGGGAAATATTATAACATCTCTTATAGATGCGCTATCAGTTAAAAGCATAACAAGCCTATCTATCCCCATTCCCATGCCTCCTGTTGGAGCCATACCATACTCAAGGGCCGTTAAGAAATCTTCATCTATCATATTAGCTTCATCATCACCAGCTTCTCTAAGCTCCATTTGATGCATAAATCTCTCACGTTGATCTATAGGATCGTTCAGCTCTGAATAAGCATTAGCTAGTTCTCTTCTTGTTATAAATAATTCGAACCTCTCAACAAGCTCAGGCTGATCCTTTTTCCTTTTTGTTAGCGGTGACACTTCAACAGGATAATCATAAATAAACGTAGGCTGAACAAGATTATCTTCAACTTTCTCTTCAAATACAAGATTTAATATATTCCCCCAGGTATCTGTTGGTTTTGTTTCTAAATTTAAAGATTTCGCAACATCATTTGCCTTTTGAGTATCTCCAATAAAGTCTCCAAAATCTATTCCTGTATACTGTTTTACAGCGTCTATCATAGTCATTCTTTTGAAAGGTACTGCAAGGTTTATATCCTCGCCCTGATATGAAACCTTTTCAGCACCACAGACAGCCTTTGCGCATTCATTTATCATATTTTCAGTAAGTTCCATCATACCGTTATAATC
>CAKSUE010000244.1 GCA_934501135.1 uncultured Eubacteriales bacterium
GACTTAGCTGATTGTTTAGTCATGCCAGAAACCCTGCAAAGATCCTCAAAAGAAGCATCTTTAATTCCTTTAACCGTCTTAAAGTGTTTTAAAAGCGTTTGAGCCCTAACACCGCCTATTCCCGGAATAGAAGTCAATGTAGATGAAATAGTTTTGCTTTTTCTTAAATTTCTATGATATCCAATAGCAAACCTGTGGACTTCCTCTTGTATAAGAGAAATAAGGGTAAATGCTTTCCTTTTGGAACTAATTGCTATTTCTCCTGCATCCTTAGCTATGGCTCTTGTTTTATGTTTATTGTCTTTTACCATACCAAATACAGGGATATTATAACCATACTCTTCAATTATAGGTAACACAGAAGAAACATGTCCTTTTCCACCATCTAGTAAAATAAGATCTGGTAAACGTCCGAATCCTTTTCCAAATTCTTTATTTTTTTCATATTCTAATAATCGTCTATCTATAATTTCTCTCATAGATGCATAATCATCTTGCCCCTCAAATCCTTTGATTTTAAATTTTCTATAAGCTGATTTCAATGGCCTTCCTTTGTCAAATACAACCATACCGGCAACATTTTCGCTTCCCCCAAGGTTAGAGATATCATATGCTTCAATATAATAAGGAATATTTTGTAACCCTAATAATTCTTTAAGTTCATTTAGAGCAGCTGTTTCTTTTCCTGTTCGGCCTATTTTCTGCGCCAAGCTTTCTTCTGCATTCTTTTTACACATCTCAACTAATTTTGCCTGGTCTCCTTTTATCGGAACCACAATCTTTACTTTTTTACCTAACATTTTAGAAAGCCAGTCGCAAATTGTATCTTTGCCCTCAACTTCTCCATCAACCGTAATTTGCACTGGGAATTTATCTCTAATAGAGTAATATCTTTCAATAAACTCTGCCCTTGCGGCTTTAGGATCTCCAATATCATTAACAAAAAACTCCTCTCTATCAAATAGCCTCCCCGCTGCAAACTTAAACACCTCAAAACATGCATCATTCTCATTCGCCGCTAAAGCAATAACATCTTGATCTGGCACTTTTAAAGATACAACTTTCTGTTTATCCTTAATCTTCTTTATAGCTAAAATTCTGTCTCTTATTCTTGCAGCTCTTTCAAATTCTAAATTTTCCGAGGCTTTTAACATTTCCGATTCAAGATCTTTTATAGATAAATTGCTTCCTCCAATTAAAAACTCTTTTGCTTCATTAATATATTCATTATACTCTCTTTTACTAACTTTCCCATTACATGGCGCTAAACACTGTTTAATATAATAATTTAAACATGGTCTCGATTTGCCTATGTCTCGCGGAAACTTTCTACTACAACTTGGAAGTTTAAAAATTTTTAGTGCTTCATCAACGGCCTTTTTTACAGACCAAGAACTTGTATATGGTCCTATATACAATGCCCCATCATCAATCTTCTGTTTTGCTTCTAATATATGAGGCCACTCCTCAGCAGTTATCTTGATGTAATGATATCCTTTATCATCCTTTAATAAAATATTATACTTGGGAGTATGTTGTTTAATTAGACTACATTCAAGTATAAGCGCTTCAAATTCACTATCTGTAAGTATATATTCAAAATTGTCTATTTGCGAAACCATCCTTAAAACCTTATCTGAATGATTCTTCGATGATCCAAAATACTGTGAAACTCTGTTCTTAAGAGTTTTTGATTTTCCAATATATATTATGTTACCAGATTTATCATGCATAATATAAACGCCTGGTAAAGAAGGTAAATTCATAGCTTTCTTTCTTAATCTACGTATTCTTTCATCCATATACAAACATCCTTTTAAAATATAAAAAACACCGCCTGAAAAGCGGTGCTCTTAGCAGTTATTCAGTGAATCCTGATTGAACAAGCTTTACAAGATTCTCAACTGAATCTTGTTCATCGTTTCCATCAGCAATTATTCTTATACTTGTTCCTCCAACAATTCCTAATGAAAGAACTCCAAGCAAACTTTTTGCATTAACCCTTCGTTCTTCTTTTTCAACCCAAATTGATGATTTAAATTAATTAG
>CAKSUE010000245.1 GCA_934501135.1 uncultured Eubacteriales bacterium
AATCAATAGGAGGTGCAATCAATATGGCACGTATAGCAGGTGTTGATTTACCAAGAGATAAAAGAATTGAAATTGGACTTACTTATATTTTTGGTATTGGACGTAAAACTGCAAGCGACATTATTGCCGCAACAGGAATAAATCCAGATACTCGTGTAAGAGACTTAAGTGAAGATGATGTTTCAAAATTAAGAGAGTATATAGACAACTCTTGTAGGGTTGAAGGTGATCTTCGTAGAGATATAGCTTTTGATATAAAAAGACTTATTGAAATAGGTTGCTATCGCGGTGTGCGTCATCGCAAAGGTCTTCCAGTAAGAGGACAGCGTTCAAAAACTAACGCTCGTACACGTAAAGGTCCTAAGAAGACTATGGCAAATAAAAAGAAATAAGTAAAGGAGGAATTATAAATGGCAGCACAAAAGGGCGGTAAGAAGACCGCAGTGCGTAGGCGCCGTGAACGTAAAAATATTGAGCGTGGGGCTGCACATATTCAGTCCACCTTTAATAATACAATTGTTACTATAACAGATGTTCAGGGTAACGCAGTTTCTTGGGCAAGTGCCGGTGAGCTTGGCTTTAGAGGCTCAAGAAAATCAACTCCATTCGCAGCACAAACAGCTGCTGAAACAGCAGCAAAAGCAGCTATGGAACATGGAATGAAATCGGTTGAGGTCTTTGTTAAAGGTCCTGGTTCAGGACGTGAGGCAGCAATCAGAGCTTTGCAAGCAGCAGGACTTGAAGTTAATATGATTAAAGATGTTACTCCAATTCCACATAATGGATGTCGTCCACCAAAAAGAAGACGTGTCTAAGTTTAAATTGATTACAGGGGGTGTAACTATAATATGGCAAGATATACAGGAGCTGTGTGCAGACTTTGCCGTCGTGAAGGACAAAAGCTGTTCTTAAAAGGCGAAAGATGCTATACAGATAAATGTTCAGTAGTACGAAGGAATTATGCACCTGGACAGCATGGACAAGGTCGTAAAAAAAATTCTGAGTACGGTATTCAACTTCGTGCAAAACAAATGACAAGACGTTACTATGGAGTATTAGAAAGTCAGTTTAGACATTATTATGATTTAGCAGAGAAGAGGGAAGGAAAGACTGGTGAAGCTTTACTTTCAATTCTTGAAACTCGCTTAGATAATGTTGTTTATAGACTTGGTTGGGCTTCTTCTAGACCAGAGGCAAGGCAGTTAGTGGTTCATGGCCATTTTCAGATAAATGGTAAAAGAGTGGATATTCCATCTTATTTAACAAAACCAGGTGAGACTATTTCTATTTGTGAAAAGAGCCGTAATAGTGCAAAAATTAAGGCGGTTTTAGAGACAAATTCTTCTCGTCCTATTCCAAAATGGTTAGAGATAAACCGCGAAGCTTTAGAAGCTAAAGTATTATCTACTCCAACAAGAGAGGATATAGATTTAGCGGTTGAAGAGACTCTAATTGTTGAGTTGTACTCCAAATAATAACGGGGTTAAGGAGGGTCACTAGTGATCGAGATAGAAAAACCAAGAATAGAGGCCGAAACATTATCTGACGATGGAACTTATGGGAAATTTGTTGTCGAACCGCTTGAGCGCGGGTTTGGCAACACAATGGGTAATAGTTTAAGAAGAGTTCTTTTATCGTCATTGCCGGGTGTCGCTGTAACAGCAATAAAAATTGATGGGGTCTTGCATGAATTTTCTACAATTCCAGGTGTTAAAGAAGATGTTGCTGAGATAATTTTAAATATAAAAGGCCTTACTGCTAAACTGCATTGTAGTGGTCCTAAGACTGTTGAAATTAAGGCTGAAGGAGCTTGCGAAGTTACAGCCGATTCAATAGAATGCGATAGTGATGTTGAGATATTAAATCCTCAAATGCATATTGCTACTTTAGGGGAAGATGCAAAACTTTATATGGAGATAACCCTTGATAAAGGAAGGGGATATATTCCAGCAGAAAAGAATAAGGCTAACATGATTAACAGTGTAATAGGACTTTTACCTGTCGATTCAATTTATACACCGGTACTCAAGGTTAATTATAATG
>CAKSUE010000246.1 GCA_934501135.1 uncultured Eubacteriales bacterium
TACGGCGGGTGGCGTATAGGAATAAGAAGTTTTGATAAAAAAAGATACTATTATTATGCTCATCTTAGGCAAAACAGACCGTATCATATAGATATATCAGAGGGCAAGGTTGTAAATGCAGGTGATGTTATAGGTTATGTGGGAAGAACAGGATACAGTGCAAATGAAAATACTAATAATATTCAAACTAGCCATCTTCATTTAGGACTCGAATTAATTTTTGATGAAAGCCAAAAAGAATCAAATAATGAAATCTGGATAAATCTATATGACATTACAAAATTGCTAGAAAAAAATAAGTCTGCTGTAACAAGGAATCAGGATACAAAGGAGTTCTATGGAGCTAATCAAATAGAACAATAAAAGCAATTATATATTAACATTAAAAAAGCTCACAGTGACTAACACTATGAGCTATTTAATAATATATTTAATTTTAATTAATTAACACTACTTCTGCACCAAAAGGCATTAACGAAAGTTTGGCAAGTTTAAAACATTGTATTCCAAAAGGAATTCCTATAATTGTTACACATAGCATTGCACCTATTACAACAGATATTGTTGCTAACGCTAGCCCTCCAAATATTATCCACAAAATATTCAAAATAGTAGAGCTTGTAGATGAATCATAAACTATATCTCTACTAAATGGCCAAATAGCAAATCCTGCAAATTTAAAACATTGAATCCCAATAGGTATCCCTATTATTGTTATACACCAAAGAATGCCAAACAAAAACCAACTGATTCCTAATACAAGTCCTACTAAAATAAACCATAATATATTGCCTAATATCTTCACAGTTAGCACCTCTCTTAGTAAAACATAAGCATGAAAAAACAACCATCCTATTGGATGGCCGAATATATGTTGGCACCTTCTTATTTTCCCAGGTCGTCACCGACCAAGTATCTTCAGCGCTATTGAGCTTAACTGCCGTGTTCGGAATGGGAACGGGTGTACCCTCAACGCCATAAGCACCAACTGATATTTTATTTTGTCGCTTGGAACGATTTATATTCTATCATCAATCGTCGAAAAAAGCAATACCTTTTTCGAAATATTTTTATATTTGTAGATTTTGTGCATTTATTGAATATATAATAAATTATTATATGCAATTATAACATCAAATGTTACATACCTACTCCCTGTTCTCTTTGCAAAACTCCTTCATACAACACTTTTCACATTTAGGATTCCTCGCAGTGCAAACAGCTCTACCATGTACTACAAGTCTATGACAAAAATCATTAGATTCCTTCTCATCAAGAGCTTCTCTTAAAATGTCTTCTATTTTTTTTGCATCTTTTAATTCATGAAACCCCAATCGTCTAGTAATTCTAATACAATGAGTATCTACAACAACAGATGGCTTTCCAAATATATCTCCTAAAATCAGATTCGCAGTCTTTCTTCCTATTCCAGGAAGGCTTGTGAGTTCTTCTATTGTATCTGGTACTACACCACCAAACTCATCTCTAATCTTTTTACACATTTCTATTATATCTTTCGATTTTGTCTTATAAAGTCCACACGATGAAATATATTTCTGTATTTCATGTATATCTGCATTAGCAAACGAATTAACATTAGGGAATCGCTCAAAAAGCGCGGGTGCAACCATATTAACTCTTGCATCTGTACATTGAGCTGCGAGCCTTGTTGCAATTAGCAACTGCAAAGGATCAGTATACTGTAAAGAACAAATTGCATCTGGATATTCCTTTTTAAGAGCCTCTACGGCAAGCTTTCCTAGTTGCTTATTATCCATAATAATACTCCTTAAAAATTTTAATATGTTATGAATAATAGCATAAACATCTGATTTTTTCAACCGGAAATATTGTATTATACATTAAAATAGTTTATACTTTGCAATATATAAACTTAAGGGAGCGATTGTTTTGAATATAGCATTTGATAACATAAACTTTTTAAAAAATATTGATAAAGAATTAGGAGAGGCTATGTCTCTTGAACTATCTAGACAATCTAGAAATTT
>CAKSUE010000247.1 GCA_934501135.1 uncultured Eubacteriales bacterium
GAATATAATATAAGTAAGCGCTTTCTTAACGTGTTTGGCGAAAATTGTACTTATTTTGGCGAAGTTAGATTTTATTGCTCTTTTCTTGTAAAGGCATCACTATATCAATTGTATACAAATTATCCTTATTAGCTATTATCATATTCCCATGATACTTATTAACAATATATTTCATACTCTTTGTACCAAACCCATGGTAAAAAGCATCATTTTTTGTAGATAATGGTAACCCATCTTTAAATTCTATTTTGCGGTCACAAAAGTTTTCTATATGCATTCCTACTGTTCTTTTATTTAAAAACACGTTCATATTTAATACTCGGTTTTCTTTTGGCTCGACTTTGCTTAAATACTCAATTGCATTATCAAGAATATTTCCAAATAGCGCTGAAATATCAGTTTTATGCATAAATGAAATAGCTTTGCCATCGATATGGTAAGTAAACACAATATCATTTTTTTCACAAATCAACGCTTTATTAGAAATAATTAAATCCGTAACCGGATTTCCGGTCTTAGCAATTGATTCATAAATTTATCATCTTCTTCATCATTTGTGTGTAAATTATCTAAACGATGTTTTAAATCATGACATTTAATATTAATCATTTCCACTGTTTGGGATTCTAATTTATACCTCTTTTTTGTATCTTCCATCATTTGATCAATAAGCATGTTTTCTGTTATTAAATAACGCTTTTTTAAATCGCTAAACATAATGAATAAAGCAAAGAAATCGCATACTAAAATGATTAAGTGACAATAAATAAACATTTCATCTTTGCTTGTAAAATAATCAGAAATTTTCATAAAGAATACACAAACTAAGAAATAAGACACCACAACAACAATTAAAGTTACAATTTTATTTGCTGCAATATCTTCTAAATCTTTTAATTTACGAGCACATAATAACCATGTTAAAACATAAATAAATATAAATGATATAAACATATAAATACTTAATGGTTGATATCCTTCTAGTTTTAAAAGACCACGGAAAATATCATACATATTTGCGCCCATATTTTGTGCTAATAAAGCAGCGACAGAGCAATATAACGTGTCAATAATTTTTCTATCAAAACAAAAGTAAAATAGACATAATAAGATTAAAAATGATAAAGTTGTTCTTCCTCCTACAATAAATCCTTGTAACAACTTAGATACTACTGGCGCTAATAACAAGAAAATTCCTAATGATAAAATAGAGCCAATACTAAACCTTAAAGCAAAATGTTTCCTTTTTTTAAGCATTACAAAAAATAATAAATTTGCTAGAAAAATTTGTACAAAATATGCTATTAACGGGATATATTCCTTAAAAGATTTTAAAAACATTTAAAATTTAATACCTCCCATTAGCAAAAAACTTAGTAAACTCGTCAACAAAATTTTTATGATAAGCTCTTGAAATAGGAAGTTGCTCTCCATTATCAAGATAAACAATATTATCTACAATTGAACTAATATGTTGCATATTTATTAAATAACTCTTACCACATTGAGCGAATGTTGAATCATTTAAATCCATAGCAATATTTTTAATAGTATTTCTTACTTCATAATTTTTGCTTGTAGTAACTATAGTCACATAATGATTATTACTTTCAAAATATAAAATAGAATCTTGAAGTATTTTTATCTTTTCTCCAACTTTAATTGAAAAAACAAATGATTTTCCTTGCTTATTATTTATTTTTTTAACAAGTCGATTTAGTTTTAAATAAAAACTAATATAGTTAATTGGCTTTAATATATAATCAAAAGCTTCGACCTCATAGCCGTCAACAGTATAATTAGTTAAACGTGTAACGAATATAATTTCTACTGCTTGGTCAATACTTCTTATTTTTCTTGCGGCTTCCATACCATTCATAAGAGGCATTTCAATATCAAAGAAAATTACATCATAATTAGAATGAAACTGTTCAACAAAATCTAATCCATTATTAAATGAATCATAAGAAATTTGAATATTATTGTCTTTACTATATTTTTCA
>CAKSUE010000248.1 GCA_934501135.1 uncultured Eubacteriales bacterium
GAGTACACCAGTCTGCATAAAAATCTACAAGTACAGGTGTTTTGGATTTTAAAACAGTTTCCTCAAAACTGTGTTTGTCAGTTACTAGATTCATAATAGTTCCTCCTAAATTATTGTTATAGTCTAGTTTTTTCCTTATACTAGGAAATATGCGAAAGTTAAACAATATGATTAAAATGTAATTTATTTTGCTCCGGACTATATTTATATGTGCTATACAATGAATTTATAGCAATTATATTTTATGCTATTAAAATATAATTTGACTTTTTAATTTTAGTATATGTATTATTAACATTCTTCAAATATCCAATATGAACTTATTTCATCTGGATCATACATACTGCAAACAATTTCGGCGCAACTTTCTTTACTGGAGTCACATACATTTAGTACTTCTGTGTATTTTGATAAACCAGTCATAATTCTAAAATAACCGTTTTCGCAAAATACTGGCTTAAAATAATTTGATAAATTAGGTTTCAGTGAATATGATAACTTAAGGTCATCAATTCTAAAAGACGCCCAATTCCATTTTATACTTAGTACTTTTTTGCTATTTGATGGCGTTAGAGTAAATGATCCGTCAAAGTTCTTTGAGACTTTAAATTTTTGTGAGTCATTTCCTTGAAATGAGTCCTGTACAATATTGTTTCCTGTTGCAGTCATATACTTTAGGGAGTTAACATTTTTGATATAATATTCCTTACCATTTTCAATATATTTTATGTCAGTGGGATTATTTATATCTTTATAAAATCTATTTAATAATGCGGCGGTTAATTTTTCTGCAACTGGTACTGTATTCTCAATGGATTTATCATAAAGATTAGGATCATTACTTGACGCTTCATATTCATATTGACTTGATTGCTTAGAAAGATTATTTAAAATTTCAGAAAAAGGTTTAGATAAAACATAATCGTATGTTTCATTAGCGGTGCTAGCAATAAATTTATCTGAATTATTTGTAACATAGGTTTCATATACTTTATGTGGGTTTTTACTGTCAAATATAGAATAAGTCATTTCTGTAGAGTGTGCAGTGCAGCTTATATCTGAAAGATAATGAATTGCTTTTCCTAATGAATTAAATGCTTTATCTTCATATCCGCTAAAATACATATTTAAGGCCGTGCTATAATGCTCTTCAAAGTTTGTACGTGCACTTCTTGAATAATTTCCTTTTGCATTTTTAAAGTAATTTCCGGTAACTGAAGAAGACTCTGAGTATATATAATAGTGTGCACCGGGATTAGATTCATCAATGTCTGGTTCAATTGTACCTGCCATTAAGTTACTATAATATGGGCTGCCTTTAAAGAAATCATATATATCTATTTTATTGTCGTTAGCTAATATAGTCATTGCATGCTTTAAGATTTTAGTGTGTGTAGGACAAGCGTATGCACTTGCACTTGAAATAGTTATAGTTCCTAATAGCGTAAATATTATAGCAAGACCAAATAAATTCTTAATACAGTTTTTTATCATATTAATCCTTTCATAAATGCAATTGTTTTACTACTTTACTGTATCATAATAACATTTATGTATGAATAATATGTTAACAAAAGCCGCATGTTAAGAAAACAGGCGACTTTTGTATGTTTGTATATAATTTTATGGTATTAAGAAGAAAATCTATTAATAATTTTTGGCTTCGATCTGGAAATATGACTGTGAGTGAGAGCAAACAGGGCAAACAGCGGGGGCTTCCAATGCTACATGTATATGACCACAATTTGCACATTGCCATATTACAACATTATCTTTCTTGAATACCTTACCTTCTCTTACATTTTTTAGTAAAGTTTCATAACGCTCGTGATGTCCCTTTTCAATTTTTGCAACCATTTCAAATAAGAAAGCTATATGGTCAAAACCCTCTTCTTTAGCTTCTTCAGCAAATACTTTATACATTTCTGTCCATTCATATTTTTCCCCTTCAGCTGCAGAAACAAGGTTTTCTTCTGTGTTACCTATTCCATTTAATAG
>CAKSUE010000249.1 GCA_934501135.1 uncultured Eubacteriales bacterium
TAATATAAATAATTTAGACTGTATTTTAGCTGTAATAATTGTACCATACAACTAAAATTATATCAATAATAATTAACTATACATAATTAAAAATTTAAATCTTACCTTTTATCCAACATTGGTGACAAAGAGGTACATACTTATCATTTCCTCCTATGTCTATTTGACCACCATGATAAATTATTTCATTTCCGTTATATCTTGCATTAATTATGGCCTTTCTCCCACATCTGCACATTGATGGTAGTTCTCTTATTGTATCCGATAACTCAATCAATCTTTTACTGCCTTCAAATAAGTTACACATATAATCCGTTTTTAATCCGTAACACATTACTAATGTTCCAGAGTTTGTAATATCTCTGAGTTCTTCAACTTGGGCCTTAGATAAAAACTGAGCTTCGTCAACAATTACAACATCAATATTTTCTAAATCTTTCAATATTTTTTTTACACTTTCATCTTTTCCAATCAGAACAGCTTTGCATTCTAAACCTATTCTTGACTTTACTATAGTTTCTCCATCCCTATTGTCAATACTAGGCTTAAGTAATACAACTTTTCTTCCTCGTTCCTCAAAATTAAATTTTTTCATTAATACATTTGCTGTTTTGCTAGACCCCATTACACCATAATAAAAATACATCTTCATACTTTACTCACTTCCCCCAAAATAATTTTAATTAAATTAAAGAGCTGATAATGATAGTTATCAGCTCTATGGACAGACTTTATTTTACCTGTTGAAATTTGAATCAACTAAACTTTGAACATACATCTTCATCTCCTGCTGAGAGTTGATAAATCTTGTACCCTCAATTATCTCTTTTCTTTTGTTTTCAGGCAATAAACAAAACTCCCTCATAGCATCCATGTTTTTAGCCATTGCCATACCAAATCCCATAGGAACTTCTCTTAATAGTTCATCCATAATTCTAATCTCCCTTAAAATAATATATTTATCAACTTATATTATCTGAATTTAAGATTAGATTATTCTAAATTATTTTACTCTTTTTCCCTCAAAAAAGATTATAACAGGTTTGGCTCTAAAGTCTAGTGCATCATTTTCAAATATTAAAATATCCGCATCTTTCATTGGCTCAATAGATCCTACTCTGTTATCTATCCCAGCAAGTTCTGCAGCATTTATAGTTATTGATTTAAGTGCTTCATAAGGATCCATACCCTCTTTTACCGCCAATGACGCACAAACCGGCAAATACTGAATAGGGGTTACTGGATGATCTGTAACAATAGATGCTTTTACTCCTTTTTCAGCTAATATTCCAGGGGTTTTAGGTGTTAAATTAACTAATTCAGGTTTAGATCTATCTGCTAAAAATGGTCCGGAAAAAACTTTTGTATTTTCTTTCTTGAGTTCATCAGCTATAATATGACCTTCTGTACAATGAATAATTACATAATCTAAATTAAACTCTTTTGATATTCGTATTGCTGTAAAAATATCATCTGATCTATGTGCATGAAAATGGGCTGGCACTTCTCTTCTTAACAGAGGGATTAAGGCCTCATTTTTTGCGTCAAATTCAGGTTCATCGTTTTCTTCCGGGGCATTTAAAAACTTGTCTTTGTCTTGAAGATACTTTTTTGCCTTTGAAAGTTGTTCTCTAATTAATGCAGCTACTGCCATTCGAGTAACCGGAGATTGATTTTTTTCACTAAATGTAGTCTTAGGATTTTCACCTAATGCAAATTTTACCGAAACAGGATCTTTTATTATCATATTATCAACTCTAGTTCCGTAGGTTTTAATTGCTACCATTTGTCCTCCAATTGGATTAGAGCTTCCTGGACCAGTAATAACAGCTGTTACGCCTGCATCTAAAGCTTCAGCAAAACATTTATCCATCGGATTTATTGCATCTATTGCTCTTAAATTAGGAGTCACAGGATCAACTGCTTCATTTATATCGTCACCCTCAAAAGTTAGACCATTTTCAACCATTCCTAAGTGTGTG
>CAKSUE010000250.1 GCA_934501135.1 uncultured Eubacteriales bacterium
ACTTTGTGCTGTATCGATTAATCTATAACCTATTTTAATTGCATCTAATACCGCCTGTTTGCACTCCTCTTTAGATATTTGATAAACTCCAAAACCTAGTTTTGGCATTTTCACACCATTGTTTAGTGTTACATATTCCATTATAATCCTCTCCTATAATTTTAAAAATTGTCCCTTATAATCCCACATATATACTTTTTAGCCATTCATCTATTTCTGAACTTGGTGTTTTTAACTTATGTTCAGCGTAATTTTCGGTAAATACGATATTCATTTCACTTTTCACATTTGAGTTGGGGCATAATTCTTTTACTTCTTTAAAAGTTTTTCCTAGCCATCCTGCATTTGTTGCAAACGGAATAACTGTTTTACCTGCTAGAGAATTTTGTTTTAAAAATGTTCGTATAACAGGAGTAATTGTATACCACCAAACAGGACTTCCGATTATAATCGTATTGTATTTATTTAAGTCAACACTGTATGGAATTAATTCACAGATTCTTTTACCGTTTTCGTTGCTCTGATACTCGTCGACTACTTCCTGATAATTTTCTGAATATTTATCTTTGGGATGAAGCTCCAACGCATCACAGTTTAGCTTTTCTAAAATATATTTTGCGATAATTCTCGTGTTTCCAGTATAAGAAAAATATACTAATAATTTATCACTCATTTTAATTTCCCACCAAATACAGGAAATATCCCAGATTTTCCATAATCCTCGATTGGCTCAATATTTTTGAGCGTTTCCATATCCTGATCAGTAATTATGAAATCAAGGTCTGCATTTGATTGCATGTGTTCTGGATTAGACGTTTTTGGTAAAACGACCATACCAAGCTGTAGATCGTACTTAATGCAAAGCTGTGGAACGGTTACCTTATATTTTTCTGCCATTTTAATAATAGATTCATTTTTTAAAATTTCTCCGTGCGCAATAGGAGAATATGCCTCTACTAAAATACCTTTATTTTTACAATAATCAATTAGCTTTAGAGGGGTATTTGATATATGAGCAAGTATCTGATTTACTGCCGGATTAATTTTGCAACCCGATAAAATATTATCAATATCATCCTCAAGAAAATTTGAAACTCCGATTGTTCTTACTTTTCCCACTTCTACAGCATCTTCCATAGCCTTCCAAACTTGTCTGTTTTCTTTAAAATATCTATTGTCAGACTGATTGACTTCTACCCATGGTTGAGGACTATGGATAATCATCATATCTATATAGTCAAGTTTCATCTTATTTAGTGTTTCATTAATAGAATTAGCAGCTGATTCATATGTTTTATGTTCTGCAGCTACTTTGCTGGTTACAAAAATTTTATCACGAGGAATACCACAAGTACGCACACCTTCGCCTACACCACGTTCATTTCCGTATGCCTGTGCTGTATCTATGTGTCTATAACCAATTTTAACAGCCTGACGAACGGCTTCTGCTGCTCTATCATCATCTATAAACCATGTACCTAGTGCCAATTTAGGAATCTCTAAACCATTATTCATTTTATACAATTCATTCAGAATCATGTTACTCCTCCAATTATTTTTTAATTTCAAAAAATCTTATACTTAACCCAACTTATTTTTCTACATTTCATTATCCAAAACTATTATCAAATTTTTTCTTAACCGTTTAAACTACTAACCCAATTTTTTAGTTCTGTCTCAGAAACATTTTTCGAAAAGCGCTTCCCGTCTAATAATTCGGCACCGACACAGGAAAGCTTTAATTCTTTGTTTGTATTGCCCATACCGCTTATACCGGAAGTAGCAAAGGGGATAATCTTTTTACCCCTTAGCTCATATTGCTCTAAAAATGTATTAATTATAGTAGGTGCAATATACCACCAAATAGGAAATCCAATATAAATTACGTCGTATTGTTCCATGTTTTCTATCTTATTTGCAATTGCCGGACGAATAGATTTATCCTTTTTCATCTCTATTGTGCTTCTGCTATTT
>CAKSUE010000251.1 GCA_934501135.1 uncultured Eubacteriales bacterium
ATATAACTGTTCCACTTTCATCGGTACGATAGATTTTTATATTATTCTTTTTTAATCGATTTATTGTGGAATCTTTTGGAAGATTATTGCTATCTGGACCTACAGAGATTACAGAATATTCAGGTTTTACAGCGTTTAAAAATTCTTGGGTGGTTGATGTTTTACTACCATGATGGCCGACTTTTAATACAGTTGATCTCAAATTTACACCAGATGATATTAAATCAGCCTCAGATTCCTTTTCTGCATCACCAACAAATAAAAAGCTAGTATTTTTATAAGACAATTTTGCAACAACAGAATTGTTGTTTAAATTTTCATACTCTTTAACCGGGCCCAATATATCAATATTTAGTTCACCTATCTTAAAATTTTCTCCAACTATAGGGCTTTCAACCATTACATTATGACTTTCCAAAGATTTAAGCATTGACATATACGTTTTTGTTGTAGGAACAATTGATTCAGGCAGTTTAGGCATAATAAATCTATCAGTAGGGAATGCATTAATTACATTAGGCATACCTGCAATATGGTCTTTATGTGGATGAGTCGCAATAATTAAATCAAATTTCTGTATTTTATTATTATTAAGGTATTGAATAACTTGTTCTTTGGTATCAGTATCACCGGCATCAATTAAGATATTTTTATCATTAGATTTTATGTATATTGCATCAGCTTTACCTACATTTAATATATGGACAGATAAAGGATAGTTTTCATAATCTACGTCAACAGTCCCTGTGGATATATTTAAATAATTATAAATGTCATTCCATGTTGGAATATTTGGATTATCTGAATAAGAAAATATTATGGATAGACACAGTAATAAAAGTACTAAAGTTGCTATAAAAAGATTTTTATTACTAATCCGTTTTCTTTTTGGCATATTCTCACCTCTATTTATTATCAGATTTTTGCATATTCATCTCTAAAAATTGTTGGTATGTAATAAGCAGCTGTCTTGGTTTAGAACCCTCATGAGGGCCTATGATTCCCATTTTCTCCATTTCATCAATTAATCTGCCGGCTCTAGCATAACCTAGCCTTAAACGTCTTTGTAAAAGAGAAGTGGAAGCTTGTCCTGCTTCAACAACACACTTAATAGCTTCATTCATCATTGGATCAGTATCAATATTCTCATTTGAATTAGCTTCCTTTTCAGGTATAGCATTTTTCTCTATTTCCTCAATAATATTTTCATCATAGTCAGTTTCCTGAGAATTTTTAATAAAGTCTATTACTGATGAAATTTCTTTGTCTGTTACATAACATCCTTGTATGCGTACCGGTTTTGGGGCACCAACAGGAGAGAAAAGCATATCACCTCTACCCAAAAGCTTTTCAGCACCAGCCATATCTAGTATAGTTCTTGAGTCCACCTGAGATGAAACTGCCAAAGCAATACGACTTGGAATATTTGCTTTTATAATCCCAGTAATAACATCTACTGAAGGCCTTTGAGTAGCTATAACTAAATGCATTCCTGCTGCACGAGCCATTTGTGCAAGCCTGCAGATAGAATCTTCAACTTCATGGGGTGCTGCCATCATAAGGTCAGCAAGCTCATCAATGATTATAACTATTTGAGGCATAATTTCAAGTTCATTTCCATCTTTGTCTAAACATTTTTCATTGTTCTCTTTTTTCTGCCTTACCATATTATTATAAGATGGTAGATCTCTAACGTTATTATCGGCAAATATTTTATATCTCTTAAGCATTTCTGTAACAGCCCAATTCAAAGATCCGGCTGCTTTTCTTGGATCTGTAACTACTGGTACCAAGAGGTGAGGAATACCATTGTATATTCCAAGTTCCACTACCTTAGGGTCAATCATTAAAAGCCGAACGTCATCTGGTGAAGACTTATATAGTAAGCTTATTATAAATGAATTAATGCAGACTGACTTACCGGAACCTGTGGAGCCAGCTATTAAAAGG
>CAKSUE010000252.1 GCA_934501135.1 uncultured Eubacteriales bacterium
GCCCATACTTAAAGATGAATTCAATATTGCACTAACAAACATTACTATAATTAGACCTTGTAATCCATACATAGGCAAAAAAATGAATATTAAAATTACTCTTAGTGTAGAATCTATTATATTATACGATAAGTAATGAAGCTGCTCGTCTAATCCTTTAAGAATAGCATCTACCACTCCATCTAGGTACATAAGGGGAATTAACGGAGCTAAAACACTCATAAAAACGCCAGATTCATTGCTCCCGTAAATAGATAATCCAAAATCATCGGAGAAAAACAGAAATATACCAGAAATCATAATTGAATATATTAAAGTAATGTGAAACACTCTAGTTGCTATGTAATTTATATTTTTTTTATGATTAACAGCATTTGCTTCGGACATTTCAGGAATAAGCAGCAAAGCAAAAGAAAATAAAAATACCGATGGAAATGTTATAACTGGCATGACCATACCATTAATAAGGCCATAACCAGCCAAAGATTTCTGGCTTGATGCCCCAGCTTTTTGAAGTCCTGAGGGAATAAGAACATTTTCAATAGTACTAAGTCCTGATCGTAAACTTGAACTTGCTGTTACTGGAAAAGCAATAAATGCTATCTTTTTATAAATTCCTTTTTTATCTGTAACCTCAGAATTATCGTATTTTAAAATATCCTTTCTATACATGAAATACGAATAGAAACACGATAAAATCTCTGCAATTGTTGTCCCAATAACAACTGCACAACAGGCATATTCAAGCCCTTTTGGAAGGAAAAAACCTATAAGTGATGAAAAAACTAAAATCTCTACAATCTGTTCAAAAAGCTGTTCACTTGCAGTTTTAATTACTTGTCTTACGGCAAAAAAGTACCCTCTAAAACATGCAGATATAGCCATAAACGGAAGGCTAGGGGCTAAAATCTTTAAAGATAGCATTGCCCTTGCGTCGTGAAGAACAGATACACTTAAAAACTCAGCATAGCTAAACATAGCTACACCAACCAAAGAACCTACTATAACTCCTACACAAAGACATCTTGATGTTGCAATTTTAGCTGTTTTATACTCTTTTTTTGCTATTGAATCTGTTACTAATCTGGTTACAGCAAGACTAATTCCAGACGTAGCAAAGGTGGCGGAAAACATATAAATAGTAGTTATAAGTTGGTAGAGACCTATACCTTCAGATCCTATTTTATTAGACATATAAACTCTAAAAGCAATACCTATAACTCTTGCAATTAAAGTTGCACTTGTAAGGAAGACCGCATTTAATATAAAACTTCTTTTTCTCATAGCACCACATCTACAATCTATAAATACTCTGAGTAAAATATATGAAAATTAAAAACGAGTTATTCTATTTGATAAATAAATTTTATTCTGATAGAATATATTATAGTATTACTGTAATTTTAGGAGGATCATATATGCAAAAAGAAGATTTTGACCAAATATATAGAATTATGGATGAATCTTTTCCAGATGCAGAAAAAAGAAATTATGCAGATCAATTTTCTCTTTTGAAAGATGAACATTGTAAGGTTTTTGTGGAAAGAAATAACCAAGGAGAAATTATAATATTTTTTACAGCTTGGATATTTGATGACTTTTGTTTTGGAGAACACTTAGCAACAGATAAGCGATATAGAAATCTTGGGTTAGGCAGTAAATTTTTTAGTTCCTGCATTGAGAACCTACCAAAACCAATTATAATAGAAGTAGAACCACCTGAAACTGATATAGCAAAACGAAGGATAGAATTATATAAAAGACTAGGATTTCATCTAAACACATACAATTACAAACAACCTGCTCTTCAGGCACATACAGAACCGTGTGATCTGCTTATTATGAGTAATCCTTTACCTATATCTAAAGAGGAATTTATTCATTATAGAAACGAAATATTCAACACTGTTTATAAAG
>CAKSUE010000253.1 GCA_934501135.1 uncultured Eubacteriales bacterium
GTCTTGGGTATTGAAACTGAACCGGTGGTTGGTTCTAGTTCTCCACATAGGATTTTTAAAAAAGTTGATTTTCCCGCACCATTTGCTCCTATAATACCGTAGCAGTTGCCGGGAGTAAACTTTAAATTTACGTCTTTAAATAAGTTAGTTCCGTTGAAACTAAGGCTTAGGTTCTCTACTGTAATCATTTTTCCTCCAAATTTCATACTTCAAATTTACTTTATTGTATCATAAACTTTAGGTTTAGCCAATATATAATTGATATTAAAACCTTGTTTGTTTTTTATAAATGTATTATAATTACTATTTAACAGATACATAGCAAAATTATTAAAAAAGCAGGCAGAACATGAGCTATATACTATAAATAGGGGTGACGGGTTTAAAGCTAACAATATGGAAAATGTTCAATGTGTTAATATAGATAATATTGATAACGAAAAGGTTGAAAGTATACTAAACAGAGTAATAGAAAATACTCTTTCACCGTATATTGATCAGATAAGAGAAACAGGGCTTAAGAAACAGATCGCAATTAGAGTTCCTGGTCTTGATATAGATAAAAAATTAATAAGCATAACAAAAAAACATCTTTCTCCTGTAAGGGAAATTGAATTGGGAAAGGGAATTGGGAGAGCATCGGTATGCTATAAAAACGGAAAAATACTTATAAAGCCTGCAGGAACATTTGCGTTTTTTATTAATGAAATTACAATAACTGACGAACAAATTATTGCGGCTTTTGACAATGTTTTAGAGCAGATTCAGAATAAATATATAGATGATTTGTCTTTTGTGAAAGTTAGAGTGGCTGAGATAATAAAGAATCTTTCAGAAACAGGACTATATAAACCAAGCACTTCAGAAGAAAAGACACTTTATGACTTAATTTTGCTCGTCCTTTTAAATTATGACTTTAAAAGAGAGGAAGCTTTACCGGAGTGGATAAAGGTAGCACTCGATAATCTTGAAAAAGAAGAAATTACAAATAGTCTTTTACTTACAATAAGAGACCATGTTTCGATGATAGCTACAGTTATAAGTGAAAATTTATATATAGACTTAAAAAGGACAATTGACTCACGAATTTTAAGAGTAACGCTTAGCAAAAAAACAAATAAGGGACAGATATCCGGGTTTCTTAATCTTGTTGGGATAGACATAAAAAGTAAAATTGAGGAATTTGCTAAAGAATATATGAGTCCTAGCTTTGTACAGGGTGTAGGAGAGATTATTGTTAATATAGCGAGCTCTATTCTTTATGATGTAAAAGAGGATGAATCTGAAATTTCGGATGACATTGATGATAGAATGATTCCTTTTGATGTTACTGTTACTATGGGAAAAGATCCAAAAACACAAAAGGCTTTTAGGTGGTATACAAGTAAACATATTAAAAAGAGCTATATTTATATATCTAAGTCGAAAGACTTTTCAGAATATATAGAAATGGAAGCAGAATATGAGGATGTTTTAAATCCCAAAACGGTGTATGATTTGGGCCCGTTATCTAAGTATACTGTTGTGGAAGTTTCTAAGTTTTCGTGTGTAGTTTGTAATCTTGAACCGGATACAAAGTATTATTATAGGGTTGGGAATATTGAAACAAAAAATATAAGTGATATTATGAGTTTTAAAACCGGAAAAGATTCAAAATCATTTACGTTTATTAGCCTAGCTGATTCGCAGGGGATGGTTAAGTCTAATTACGATTTGTTTAATAATACCTTTAAAGCTGCGGTGAAAAAGTTTCCTGAAGCGGAGTTTGTTACGCATTTGGGTGATTTTGTAGATGATGGTAATAATGAAGACTATTGGGAGTGGCTATTTGAAGATAGGGTTTGGCAGCAGAATACAGTTGTGCCGGTAGCGGGAAATCATGAGGCGAGAGTTAATC
>CAKSUE010000254.1 GCA_934501135.1 uncultured Eubacteriales bacterium
TTCAAATGTTTTTGATGGATATGGATTTGAATCGTACTTTATATCCAAAGATGGAATTAGGGTTATTGAAATGATTGAAGAAAAAAATCCCGATGTAGTTATTATGGATTTATTTATGCCAAGGGCAGATGCAATAGCTGTAATTAAGAATGTGACCAAAAATAATAAGATTAAAACTCCTGTGTTTATAGTGTTATCTAATTTTGCAAGTCCAGTTTTAGAGAAAGAATCAATGCAGGCCGGAGCATCTTATTTCGTTATTAAACCATTTAACCCAAAAGATTTAGCTGAAAGAATTTTACAATTCACTTCTACAAAAATAATTGGAAATACTATTAGAAATGATTTTTTAGTAAATAGTTCTAATAACGTTAAGGATTTAGAGATGAAAGTAACAGAGATGTTACATCAGATAGGTGTTCCGGCACATATTAAAGGATACCACTATCTAAGAAATTCTATTATTATGTCTGTTGAGAACCCTGAGATTATTAATGCAGTTACTAAGCAACTTTATCCTGCTGTTGCAAAAAGTTTTTCTACAACTCCTTCAAGAGTAGAAAGAGCAATAAGACATGCTATTGAAGTGGCGTGGGACAGAGGAGATGTTGATGTCTTAAATTCATATTTTGGCTATACAATACACAACGGCCGTGGAAAGCCAACAAATTCCGAATTTATTGCTATGATAAGCGACAAGCTTAGACTACAAGTTAAATCAGCCAGTTAAAACAAAATTTTTAATTTGCTTCACTATTCTTAAAACAAGAAATAGAGAAGCATTTTATTTTTTGATAATATTAGTAAAAAAAACTAAAATTTAAATTTATGGTAAAATAGACTTGATTTTTTTAAAGATAGTGTATAAAATATAAATTAGCACTCGAACAATAGGAGTGCTAATTAAAAAACAGTTGCTTAAAGGAGGCAAATATTTATGACTATTAAACCCTTGGCAGACAGAGTGGTCATCAAAATGGAAGAAGCAGAGGAGACAACAAAAAGCGGCATCGTTTTAGCTGGTTCAGCTAAAGAGAAACCTCAAATTGCTACTATTATTGCTGTAGGACCAGGAGGAATGGTAGATGGCAAGGAAATTAACATGTATGTAAAGGCCGGAGATAAGGTTATTACAAGTAAATATTCAGGAACAGAGGTAAAATTTGAAGGTGAAGAGTATACAATTCTTCGTCAATCAGATATTTTGGCTGTTGTAGAATAATAACTTTTAATATTATAAATATTTAATTATTATAAGATCTTAAAATTTGGAGGGCAATAACTATGGCAAAAGAAATAATGTATGGCGAGGATGCTAGAAAAGCACTTTTAAGAGGTATAAATCAATTAGCAGATACAGTTAAAATTACATTAGGTCCTAAAGGCAGAAATGTTGTATTAGATAAAAAATTTGGTGCTCCGTTAATTACAAACGATGGTGTTACTATTGCAAAAGAGATAGAATTAGATGATGCATTTGAAAATATGGGTGCACAACTTGTTAAAGAGGTTGCAACTAAAACCAATGATGTTGCAGGTGATGGCACAACTACAGCAACACTTTTAGCTCAAGCACTTATTAGAGAGGGTATGAAAAATGTTACTGCCGGTGCTAACCCAATGATGCTAAAGAAAGGTATCAAAAGTGCAGTTGATGAGGCTGTTAAGGCAATTACGGATAACTCTAAAAAAGTAACTTGTTCTGATGATATAGCAAGAGTTGCTACAATTTCAGCGGCTGATGAGTTTATAGGAAAATTAATAGCTGAGGCTATGGATAAAGTAAGCTCTGACGGAGTAATTACAGTAGAAGAATCAAAGACAGCGGAGACATATTCTGAAGTTGTTGAAGGAATGATGTTCGACAGAGGATATATTTCTCCATATATGGT
>CAKSUE010000255.1 GCA_934501135.1 uncultured Eubacteriales bacterium
TTTTCATATATTCATATGAATAGAACCAAGTAAATTTAGCCTGCTCTAACCCAGCATATTCAAACATAATATTAGATACAACTTTGTCCATACACATAGAAGAAGCCAAAACATCACAACCAACAAACGGTATATTAGAAAGTGTAAATAGGCCTTGTATAGTTCCATCTTCACCATTTCTGCCGTGTAAAACAGGTATTACTACATCGATTTTAACTATACCATACATACCAGAATTAACTACTAATACTCCACCGAGTTCTGGATCTGCAGATGGAAATATCGGTTTATTATCACGGCATTTTTCCCAGCTACCATCAATTATATTTTTTACAGACCCAGTATATAGGAACCATTTACCCTGTTTGTTTATTCCTAGCATTAAAATGTTATATTTATCTTTATTTATATTAGATATTATAGTTGCTGCCGATTTTCTTGAAACCTCGTGTTCTGAGGAAACTCCTCCAAATATAACAGCTATATTTTTTTTAGACATTTTTATCACTCCTATAGACTATATAATATCACATTAAAATAGACACCGCAATTAAAAAGATAAAAAATTCTATAACTTATGTAATAAAATTTATAAAAGAACTCTTCCTAAAGCCACATAGATATGATATAATAAATTTGAATAGAATTTATTCATATATATATGTAAATAATATTAAAAATGCATTTAGAAGGAGTTTTGATTATGGATTTAAGTAACGAAATGAAAAAAATATTTTTAATGGGAATTGGTGCTGCTGCAACAACAGCAGAAAAATCAAAAGAAATTATTGATTCTTTAATTGAAAAAGGTGAACTTACCATAGAACAAGGTAAAACTCTAAATGAAGAATTAAAACATAATTTATGCAATAATTTTGAATCTTTACTTGATAAAGTAGAAACCATGTCAGATAAAGAAATCTCTAAAATTAAAGAAAAAATAGCTGAGGTGGAAAAAAAGAATGCTGAAAAGGAAAAAAGCGAAAAATAATTCCAATGAACCTTTAAAAAATCTATCCTCATCTAAACGTCTTAAAGAAATAATTACAATTCTAAAAAAACATTCCTTAATACACGGTATTACTCCCGAAAAAGCTAGATTAATTCTTGAAGACTTAGGACCAGTATATGTAAAATTAGGTCAAATTATGTCTATGCGAAATGATATATTGCCACAAGAATATTGTAACGAGTTTACAAAACTTCGTTCAGCTGTAAAACCTTTGCCATTCAAACAAATATTAACTGTTATTGAGGAAGAATGTGAAAAAAACGTTGACCAGGTATTTCTTAAAATAGAACCAGTTCCTATAGGCTCTGGTTCTATTGCTCAAGTTCATACGGCATACCTTAAAAATGGTGAAAAAGTTGTTTTAAAAATTCAGCGGCCAAATATATATGAAACAATGGAAAGAGATATTAACCTTCTTAAAAGGGCCATAAATATTCTTAAAGTTATAAAAGACATGGGAGATGCTATTGATTTTTCAATGATTATAGATGAAATGTGGATTGCTGCTAAGCAAGAAATGGATTTTCTAACCGAAGCATATCATTTCTCTGTATTTAAAAATTACAACAAAGACATTAAATATATTTCGTGTCCAACAATTAATAAGGATCTTACAACATCAAAACTCCTTGTTATGGAACATATTAATGGGATCCCTATAGATCAGATAGAAACCTTGGAAAACCTTGGATATAATATGAGTGAAATAGGCTTAAAGCTTGCAGAAAACTATATTAAACAAATAATAAATGACGGTTTTTTCCATGCTGATCCACATCCAGGAAACATATGGATAAGAGATGGAAAAATTATTTGGCTAGATTTAGGCATGATTGGTAGAATTACCTTACGTGAACAAAAGCTTTTA
>CAKSUE010000256.1 GCA_934501135.1 uncultured Eubacteriales bacterium
GCTAAATCTTATGCTTCTCAAGGACAGCAGAGATCTTGTGCTCTTACTTTAAAACTAGCTGAAGCAGAACTATTAAGGATGTATATTGGGGAGAAACCTATTATTCTTCTTGATGATGTTATGAGTGAACTGGATAATAAAAGACAAGATTATATATTAAACTCAATAAAAGACTTTCAAGTATTTATAACCTGTTGTGAACCTTCTGCTGTTTTAAGATTAATAAAAGGCAAAAAGTTTAAAATAGAAAATGGAAAAATTTTATAAGTTTATTTCTTAGAAAGGGTGAGTATATCAGCAATTTGCTGGGGATTATGTATGTGCATTTAGGCAGAGATATTATTGTTAATGAAAAAGACATTATTGCAATATTTGATATTGACAAAACGACAATTGGAAAGATAACTAAAAAATATTTATATGACTGTGAAAAAAAAAGAATGGTTGTAAACGTTTCAGACGACCTTCCTAAGTCTTTTATTGTTTGCGAATATGAGGGAAAAACAACGGTTTATATAAGTCAAATATCAACAATCACATTACAAAAAAGATCACAAGCACCCCTAAAAATGTAATATTTTTAATCTGTTATACGTTTTGTATATGCGGATTTGCAAAGGAGAAATAAATTTGTTAAAATGGAAATTACCGCATTGTCCTCATTGTGGAGAAAAGGTTGATTTTCTAACCGCCTGGGTAGAAAAAACCGAGGGAGAATTTAAATGCCGGTATTGCGGAAAAGCATCCGATATAAAGTTTAAAGATAATATAAATAAAGTGTCTATAACTTGCGAGATTATTGCAGTTGTAATAGTCTTGCTATGCATGCTTTTGAGTAATGAATTTACTTTATATGGAGCATTTTTAGTTTTGTTGCCATTTATTTATTTTTATATCAGAGTTCCGTATATGATGGAGCTTGAAATTATAAAAAGGAGAATTGTACGAAAAAGTTCTGGCCAGAGTAATATTATGAAAAATAATGTTGGGCGAGACAATGTAAGACAAAGGATAAATAGAGTTAATGATATGCCAATAGATAGGAATAAAAAATAATCAGTAAGCAACATTTATTTGTTGTATTGGAGGGTTAAATTTGGAAAACACTGATATCACTCAGGCGAATGGAGAATACGGAGCCAGTGAAATACAAGTTTTGGAAGGACTTGAGGCGGTAAGAAAACGTCCTGGTATGTATATAGGATCAACAGGTCCTAGGGGACTTCATCATCTGGTATATGAAATTGTTGATAATGCTATAGATGAGGCCTTGGCGGGTTATTGCGATAAAATAAAAGTTGAAATATTGCCTGGAGATATTATCAGGGTTTTTGATAATGGGCGTGGAATCCCTGTTGGAAATCACCCAAAAATGGGGATCCCTGCGGTTACTGTTGTATTTACAATTCTTCATGCTGGAGGAAAGTTTGGGGGCAGCGGATACAAAGTTTCTGGTGGTTTGCATGGAGTTGGTGCATCTGTTGTTAATGCTTTGTCGGAGTGGCTCGAGGTGGAAGTTTGTGACGGAAAACATAGATACAGACAACGATTTGAAAGAGGTGCTACTGTTTCTGACCTTGAAGTAATTGGCGATACAGATGAAAGAGGCTCAGTTGTAACATTTAAAGCGGATAGTCAAATTTTTAAAGAAACTACCGTTTATGATTATGAAATATTAGAAACAAGACTTAGAGAACAAGCATTTTTGAATGCAGGAATAAATATAGATTTAACAGATAAAAGAGATCCTGAAAATGAAGTGACAAAAACCTTTTATTATGAAGGCGGTGTTTCAAGTTTCGTTGAGTATATTCATAAGAAGAGAGCACTTGAAGTTGTACATAAAGATATAATTCATT
>CAKSUE010000257.1 GCA_934501135.1 uncultured Eubacteriales bacterium
CATATAAATTTAAATGCAGATGGCAGTGGGCTTGCTAGAAATTCTGTTGTATTGCTTGAGCAAATAAGAACCATTGACAAAAAGAGGCTTAAAGAGAAAATGGGATGCCTTGATTATAATTCAATGAATAAAGTAGATCAGGCCTTATCGATTAGCTTTGGATTAGGCAGCGATATTAATATGAGGACAGCTACATAAAGGGGGCTGTCCTCCTTTTATATAAGATTTTAAATATATATTTTATGATTATTTATAAGACATGTTGTGACATAAATATTGATGTCTATTTGAGATAATAATTTTGCCCTTAGATTGGAGGAGATATGAGCCAAGTTATATATGTGGATGTTTTAATTTCGGTGAATCTTATTGTAAACTATTTTATTCTTTTATCAACATCAAAGTTTTTAAGATTTACTGTTAGAAGAAGAAATATTATTTTGGCATCTATCATAGCTTCTTTTTTTTCCCTTTATATATTTGTTCCGGAGGTTAATATTTTTATTTCACTTATTATTAAATTTGTAATGTCATTATTTATTGTTGCAATTGCTTTTGGAATAAAAAATAAAAGAAGACTTTTAAAGGCAATTGCATGCTTTTATTCAAGTAGTTTTGGATTTTGTGGAATAGTTTTTGCGCTTTGGTATTTAATTTCTGCCAATAATCTAATTATTAAGAACGGTATTGTATATATTGATATTTCTCCAACGTTTCTTTTACTAGCAACAGCTTTGAGTTATATAATTATTAGAGCAATTAACTTGATTACAGGTAG
Organism: uncultured Eubacteriales bacterium; assembly: GCA_934501135.1. Classification (GTDB taxonomy): domain Bacteria; phylum Bacillota; class Clostridia; order Oscillospirales; family Acutalibacteraceae; genus HGM12814. Next base: position 779 of record CAKSUE010000257.1, read on the forward strand.
GCAAAACCCTAAAAATCTTTTTTGTAATGTAAAATTAGAAAACGATAATAAAGTTTCACAAATAAGGGCAAAAATTGATACCGGAAATACTTTAAAAGAACCGTTTTCAAATATACCTGTAATTGTTGCAGAATATAAATATATAAAAAATGTAGTACCTAACAGTTTTACAAATTTTCTTAATAAGCAACATGTTGTAACAAATAATAATTTGTATACAGATAATAATTTTAGAATTATTCCATATAAGGTTGTTTCTTCAGAGGGAATGTTGCCTGCATTTAAGCCAGACAAAGTTATTATTACCAGTAATGGTAGTATCTTAGAGAGAGAAGCCTATGTTGCAGTTTGCTCAGAAGGAAACTTATGCTGTGAATTTGAGGCATTAATAAATCCTGAATTGATTGAATTATAAGATAGAGGGGGATTTTAAATGAACAGATTACATTTATTTGTTAAGAGAAAAATATTTTATTTACTTTTTAAAATTAAGACAAAATTTAATATTGGCGATATACATTACATAAACGGCCCAGAAACACTGCCAGCTCCCCTAACAAAGGCAGAAGAAGCTATTGTTATGGAAAGGATAGAAAAAGGAGAGGAGAACGCAAGAGAGCCATTAATTACACATAATTTAAGGCTTGTTGTTTACATAGCAAAGAAATTTGATTCAACAGGTACGGGCGTAGAGGATCTTATTTCAATAGGAACAATTGGATTAATTAAAGCGGTAAAAACATTCTGCCCAGCAAGAAACATTAAATTAGCTACATACGCATCAAGATGTATAGAAAATGAAATATTAATGTACCTAAGAAAAAGCTCTCAACTTAAAAATGAGATGTCTATAGACGAACCTCTAAATATAGATTGGGATGGCAACGAACTTTTATTATCAGATGTGTTAGGTAGTGAACACGATGTAGTTAATCATAGAATAGAACAAGAAGTAGAGTGTAATTTACTTTTAAAAGCTGTAAATAAATTATCTGAAAGAGAAAAAAATATAATGCAAATGCGGTTTGGACTTGAAGGGCATAAGGAACATACTC
>CAKSUE010000258.1 GCA_934501135.1 uncultured Eubacteriales bacterium
TCTGCTTTATCTGAAATATGGAAAGTTGTCTCAAGAGCCAATAAGTATATTGATGAAACAATGCCATGGGTATTAGGTAAAGACCCAGACAAAAAAAATAGATTAGCTCAGGTTTTATACAATCTTTGCGAAGTATTAAGGATTGCAAGTTCTCTTTTAACTCCATTTATGCCTAATACCGCCTCTAAAATTCAGGAACAAATTGGTGCTAAAGCAGAAACAACCAACTGGGAAAGTGCCAACAAGTGGGGATTGCTTCCAAGTGACACATATATAAATAAAGGAAACACTTTATTCCCAAGAATAGACACTGAAAAGGAAATAAAAGAATTGAACAGCATTATAGGATCAAACTCAAGCAAAAAAAATGATAATAATGATATTGAGGGCGTTCTTAAAATTGGTATAGAAGATTTTATGAAAGTTAAACTTATAGCTGCTTCAGTAGTTGCTTGCGAACCTATTAAAAAATCTAAAAAGCTTTTAAAGATAACCTTAAATGACGGAGAATGCGAAAGAACAGTTGCATCTGGAATTTCTCAATATTATAAGCCTGAAGATCTTATTGGAAGAAATGTTGTCTTAGTTTCTAACCTAAAACCAGCAAAACTCTGTGGAGTTGAAAGTAACGGTATGATACTTGCTGCAGAATGCGGTGAAAACAATGTTAAAGTAATATTTGTTGATGATATCCCTGCAGGAAGTACTATTAGATAGATATTATATGGAGTAATTATGAAACTAATATTTGATTCACATGCACATTATGATGATGATAAATTCAATGATGACCGTGACGAAATCCTTACTTCTATGCTAGCTGATAAGGTCAATACGATAATAAACTGTGGGATAGATATTACAAACTCTAAGGAGTGTATTAATTTATCTAAAAAGTATGAAAGAATATACTGTGCACTTGGAGTACACCCCCACGAAGCTGATTCTGTTCCTCCTAATTATATATCTGAATTAGAAAAAATGTTTGAGTTTAAGAAAGCAGTTGCTGTTGGAGAAATAGGTTTAGATTATCACTATAATTTTTCTGAAAGAAAAAATCAAATTAAAATATTTGAGGAACAGATACTCTTAGCAAAAAAACTAGATAAACCAATTATAGTACACGACAGGGAGGCGCATAAAGATACATTGGACTTATTAAAAAAGTATGCCCCAAAAGGTGTTGTGCACTGTTTCTCTGGAAGCCTAGAAATGGCTAACGAGGTTATAAAAATTGGTATGTATATTGGTATTGGAGGTGCAGTTACATTTAAAAATGCAAAAAAAATAGTAGACGTTGTTAATAGTATACCAATGGAGCGTATACTATTAGAAACCGATGCTCCATACATGACTCCTGTCCCTTTTAGAGGACAAAGGTGTGATTCAAATCACATCTTAAACACTGCAGAAAAGATCGCTAAAATTAAAAATATTAGCTTAAATGATGTTTTAAATACATCTACCAGAAACTCATGTGATCTATTTTCAATAAATATATAGCTGAGGTGAATATTGTTGACTATTACATATGTTTTCGAGGATAAATTATACGTTAATCTTACTAATATATGCCCCAACCACTGCGAATTCTGTTTAAGAAACAACACTGATTCCGTTGGAGACGCAGATACTCTATGGCTTGAAAAAGAGCCCAGTAGAGAAGAAATACTTAATGATATATTAAAAAGAAATTTGAATGACTTTCCGGAATTAGTTTTTTGTGGTTACGGTGAACCTACTTGTAGATTAGATGATATGCTTTTTGTTTGTTCAGAAATTAAAAAAATATCTAATATAAAAATAAGAGTAAATAC
>CAKSUE010000259.1 GCA_934501135.1 uncultured Eubacteriales bacterium
GTATTGGAGAAGTTGGTACCTCTAAATGCGGTGACATAATGAAAATGTATATCAAAGTAAAAGATAACACTATTACCGACGTAAAATTTAAAACGTTCGGATGTGGAGCCGCAATTGCAACAAGTTCTATGGCAACCGAACTTATTAAAGGAAAATCAATTGATGATGCTCTAAAACTAACGAATAAAGCTGTTATGGAAGCCTTAGATGGCCTTCCACCAGTAAAGATTCACTGTTCCGTTTTAGCAGAGCAAGCAATAAAAGCTGCTATATCTGACTATTATAAAAGAAAAGGTATAGACCCTTTATCAATAGTAGGAGAAATATGTGACAATTGTCATGCAGGAAATTGCGAATGTAAAAATATATAAAAAGATCCTCAGAAATAGTATTCTCTCAGTATAAAAAATCCTCCTATGGTAGTTTATTTCATTCTACCATAGGAGGTCTTTTTTCTATTGTCCGTTTTTTCTGGACTTGTGCACATTATCTATACCTTTTTAATAATTAATAGTCAAAGCTATTTTCATAATTTTCTCTAAATAAGTCATTTAAAAATTCATGTACTCTTTCTATCATCTGAACTGTTTCCATATTATTTTTTATAGCCGCATTTACTTGCTCATTTAAAGCCAAACAAGTTGAGATTGTATCTGCTTCTGTCAAACCAGTGTCTACTGCAAAATTCATAAGATATTATAATCTTTCGCTATATTTTCTTAACAAAGTTCTACTTTCATTTACTGTTTTTAAATACGACAATATTGTGCCCTTAGAAATATACTCATTTGGAAAAACAATAATATTATTTAAAGTTCTACGTATATCATTCTCTTTCTCCAAATATTGGGCAACAGAATAATGTATTTCATTTAGTTCTTGGTTAATATTATTATTTAAATCCACCGCACACAATGATTCAATTGATTCAGAACTTTCTTCAGAATTTGCTGCAAATACATATGATGAAGAGCTTACAGCTACTCCTATTGCTAACCCTAATGCCAATAATCTTTTCACTTAAAAAACTCCTTTTTAATTAATATATATTATCGTCAACGATTTTCTTTTAAAATGATATCACTCCAAATAGCACATGTCAACATATTAGTAACCAATTCAGAGTGATAAACAAAAACCTCCGTACAATACGGAGGTTTTTGTTTAATACATACCACCCATCCCTGCATCTGGCATTGCAGGAGCTGCTGGATTTTCTTCTTTTTTATCTGCTACTAAAGATTCTGTAGTAAGTACCATACTTGCAACAGAAGCTGCATTTTGTAAAGCCGAACGTGTAACTTTTGTTGGATCAACAATCCCTGAAGAAATCATATCTACATATTCTTCAGTTTTTGCATTATAGCCATATCCTACCTTATTTTCCTTCTTAACATTCTCAACTATTACAGAGCCCTCTACACCCGCATTTATTGAAATTTGTCTTAGAGGCTCTTCTAATGCCTTAAGTACTATAGAAACACCTGTTTTTTCATCAGCTTGAGTATTATTGTATAAATTAGTAACTGCTGGAATAGCATTAATCAAAGCAATTCCGCCACCTGCTACTATACCCTCTTCAACCGCTGCCTTTGTTGCTGCAAGAGCATCTTCTATACGAAGCTTTTTCTCTTTCATTTCAATCTCTGTAGCTGCACCGACTTTAATAACTGCAACACCGCCTGCAAGCTTTGCTAAGCGCTCTTGAAGTTTTTCTCTGTCGAAATCAGAAGTTGTATTTTCTATTTGAGACCTTATCTGAGAAACTCTTGCCTTTATATCATCAGAGTTTCCTGCTCCATCAACTATA
>CAKSUE010000260.1 GCA_934501135.1 uncultured Eubacteriales bacterium
GTAATACACTGATCTACAAACTGCTCATGCATTACTTCCAATCCTCCTAGAAAATAAGAATTAAATATTTTCATATTATTCTTTATCATTTCTCTATCTTCTGGCTTCTCTTCCGAAAAGGTAGTAGCTCGATATATTCTTTTATCTGGATCCGGCTCTGACTCCTCATCAGAAAGCATAATTATTTGATAAATAAATTTCAATTCATTTTGTCTTTTTATAATAACTTCCGATAACATTCCTGCATCGCCAGGTATACTATTATCTATTACCCCTTTTCTACTATATTGATATCCGATTAAAGGGCAAAGTATATAGGCATCAATATAGGCATTAAATATTTTAAAATTTGAATGTTGCTCCCTATCAGGAACATTCCCAGCTAATTCGCACAAATCTTTCCAGTAATTAGCATGTTTACCTGAAATCTTAAAGTCCTTATCAAACATATTAGTACCTCCTTACTTAATATGAGTAGATGTATCAATCTCTTTACCTTCTGCGTCTCGATCTTTTTCAATCACGTAACTTTTTCCAACATACTGTTGAAGATTTGAAGATGCATACTCCCAATCTTTCTGCATTACCGCCATTACAACCTGATTTGCTGTATTAGGCAGTATTTTACAAATATTATCAATATGTATTTCATCCACGTTAGAAAATGGAGCATCCATAACAAGCGGATATACTTGTCCCAGTTTCATTTCAGCATCATCTAAAATTTTATCTTTAGCCATTGATACTAAGCTCGCTATAAAAGCAAAACTTTTAACAGCTTTTAAACCATCAGACTCTTCTGTGGTAACATCGCTATATTTCACCCTATATTTATCATCTATAAGTATTGAACGTTCTCCATGATACATTTTAGCAAAGTTTTCATTAACTCTTTTCTGCAATTCTGCCCTTACTACCTCTTCCTTACTCTTATATGTTTCTCTCAACCACTCATATACCTTTTGTGCATACATAATATAACGCGCTACTTTAGCATTTTTTGTGCTACTTTTTGCATATTTATCAATCGCATTTTCACAATTTTTTATGTTAGAATCAAATCCGCCTATTTTGGCTACACATGCATCATAATCCGTTTTTGCTTCGACATATTTTGTATGTGCTTCTCGTCTTTTCTTTTCAATTTCCTTTGCATCGGTATCATCAATAATGAGTTCTGACTGTTTTTTCTTTTCATCTTCAAGAATACCTATATTTCTCTGAAGACTTCTTATTTCTTTATACTTCTCCTCTATAATATCCTTAAAATTCTCAGCGCCTGCTAAATATCCTTCTGCTTTTGTTTTGTATGCTTGAACAGATGCACCTATATACTCTGGAGGTAATATCTTTCTTTCTTCCATCACTTTTAAATATGGTATAGAACCTTGATCAAGATGTGTACCACATAAGCAATATCCTCTTTTGACAAGATAATCTATAGCCCCCTGTTCCATATCCGGAACACATTCCACATGTCCTGTCTGTTCTTGAAGTTTTTCTAACATATCTAATGTTTTATTAATTAACGGCAATCCAAAGTATGCATATGGTCTATTATTAAATTTCTTGACCATGTCTGTCTTCGCCCTTTCAAGTTTTGCTTTTTCAGAATTTAATGTTGCTTCAACTCTATCCCTTTCCCTTTTTGCCTGTTTCACCTGTTCTATATTACTTTTAGCAAGTAATGCGTTATACTCATTTTCTTTACTATGCCAATATTGCATCTGCTCATCAAAATTCTTTTTTTCTTCTTCTTGCTGTGCTCTTTTTACTTTATATGTTTCTAAACTATCCTTTGCTTTTTG
>CAKSUE010000261.1 GCA_934501135.1 uncultured Eubacteriales bacterium
CCTTAGTAAGGTATGGCACTATACTTTTCTTATAATAAGCTTCTTCATAACACATTATTTCATCATTTATATATCTTATTCTTTTAACAAGATAAGCCTCATCATTAACATCACATTCTATTAACTCTGCAATTTCTTCATCAGCACGTATAAGATCAAACTCTAAAACTTTTGATGTTATATTAAATTCTTTTAAAGAAGTAGTAAACCCTTGAGTCACATTTAAATCTATGTAACCACTACGATTTCTTCTTCTAACAAAGATTCCACTTCCTTGAAGTTGATATACAAGTCCTTTAGATACTAAAGATTCTATAGCCTTAACAATAGTACTTTTACTTACTTTATATTCAGAAGCAAGGGTTTCTACTGTAGGTAATTTAGTTCCTTGTGGAAGGTCATTACTATAAATATTATTTTCTATTTCATTTGCAATTATTTGATATTTTAGCATTTTTACTCCCTTTATTACATTAACATATTTATAAGTTAAGTATAGCATAAAGGAGATATGAAATAAATCTTAGAAAATGTTTTCAAAAAAATATTGACAAATTATACTGGTATAATTATAATTTAAACATACAATTTAATTGTAAGATGATAAAAGGTATTGATTAGGAGGAAAATATATGGCAAATTCAGTACGCGATTATGAAAAACTAGCAGTAGATATAATAAAAGCTGTTGGTGGAAAGAAAAATATTATAAAGGCATCAAGATGTGCAACAAGGCTTAGATTAGTTTTAAAAGAAACAAGTAATGAGGCAAAAGAAAACGTTTTAGCGCTTACTGGAGTAATAACAGTTGTTGAAAATTCTGGACAATTCCAGGTTGTTATAGGAACTCATGTAGGAAAGGTTTTTGATAAAGTTGCTAGTGAACTTAATTTAGATAGCAATGCTATAGAAGAGGATGAACCAAAGGTAAGTATTTTAAGCAGAGTAATTGCAACAATGTCAGCAGTATTTGCACCATTTATATACATATTAGCAGCTGCCGGTATATTGCAAGGATGTCTAATAGTAATTAATATGGTTAATCCATCATTTTCAAGTACAGGTACTTATGAAGTATTAAGTTTCATGTCTTGGGCACCGTTTACATTCTTACCAATATTCATAGCGATTACAGCATCTAAACATTTTAAATGTAATATGTTTATTGCAGTAGCGTGTTGTGCAGCTTTAGTAAGTCCAACTTGGGCAGAAATAGCATCAAGAATAGCAGGCGGAGAAAGTATTAGATTTTTAGGAATTAGCTTAGCTGAAACAACTTATACATCGTCAGTTTTACCACCATTATTTTTAGTTTGGATATTATCTTATGTTGAAAGATTTGTAGATAAAAAATTACCAGAAGTAATTAAAGCATTATTTACTCCATTTATATGTATGGTTGTTATGGTTCCACTTACTATATTAGTTATAGGACCATTATCAGATTCATTAGCTACAGGAATAGCAAATGGATATAATGCTTTATATAATTTAGCACCAGCAGCTGCAGCAGCTGTTATCGGTGGATTATGGCAAATTGTAGTAATATTTGGAGTGCACTGGGGAGTTACACCAATGTGTTTAGCTAACTATGATTTATATGGTATGGATACATTCCAAGCATTCCAAACAATGGCAGTTGTAGCACAAGCAGGTGCAGTTTTTGGAGTATTTATAAAATCTAGAAATAAACAAACTAAAAACATAGCTTTATCAGCAGGGGTTACTGGAATATTTGGTATAACTGAACCAGCAATATATGGTGTAAACTTAAGATTTAAGAAACCGTTTATATGTGG
>CAKSUE010000262.1 GCA_934501135.1 uncultured Eubacteriales bacterium
TTTAGATAGTAATTGTAAAGATCAGATGTTGCTGGCAGCAAAATTGAATACTTATACCCATTACTATATGCTAACTTGTTTGAGTAATTGATTAGTTTCCTCATATAACCATTTTTTCTATGTTCAGGATGTGTAGCGGCACCATAAATATAGTTTGCCTTCTCAAGACAATTATTGCTAACTAATTTTGTATCAAACATATTAAGTAATGCAACTACTTTTTGGCCGTCGACACATACAACACATTTATCCAATTTAAATTTTTCTTTGAAAAAAACTTTCAAGTTTTCATCTGTTTCATTAAACGAAACCTTAAAAATGCTTATAATTTGATCTATATCAGAAATTTTTGCTAATCTACATTCCATGTTAAATCTCCAAATAAGCATTATATCTATCTAACAAAAATACAGGATTATAAGATAATTTAGATTTTCTTAATCCCTCTATACCAATATCCTCTTCTCGGTTAATATACTTATAATTAGATAAGCTTCGTTTTGTAAATTCCTGATTTATAGCCGGATATGCACCTGAATATTCTAACAATGCCTTTTCAAAGTGAATATCAAAGATTTCATTATTTATTTGTTCCCCAATAATTATAGCGACAATTTGGTTATCTACCTCTAAATATCCTCCTATTAGCTTTAGATCAAAATAGTTATCTAAAGCTCTTTTTACTGCAATTTTTTCTGATTCTATATCTTTATCTTTATTTAGTGAAAACCATTTATTGAAAAATTCTTCACATAAATCTAAATTGTCTTTATTTATATCACAGTATTCCCAATTATAGCTCTTTTTAAATTTAGATATATGATTTCTTTTACTATGATACCTTTTACCTTGTAAAAAAATTAGGTCTTTACTATTATATATATAATCAGACATATCTCTTCGAAGTTCAAATTTAAATTTATTAGGCATTATAGTATCAAGTATTTTTTTCATTTTTTCAGTAATGCCAAACATTTTAAATGTGATGTTTCTGTCTTTAGCGTCCTGGATCATAATTTCCAAAGCATCACTATAATTTCCATTACCTACAGGGAACGCATATAAAGTTTCAGCCCCATCATAAATTCTATACAAAAAGTCCTTATCTTTGCTAATTTTACTTTTATATATTTCTTGCCATATAAACAAACTTCCAAAACAAAAATCTGCACCTAAGTAACCAGAATTTTTAAATATAGGATCAATCCATTCTCTATCGTTTATATTAGCGTATCTAAAGTTGAGCATATTAAAAATCCACCTTTTTAATTGTTTCAATTACTTCTTTATGAATATCAGAAATTGATTTAACATCTGATCCTGAAAAACATTTAATATTTTTCCATTCCCATTTTTTAGATGAATATAAAGCTGTCTTTCTACACAAATTTAAAAATGAAATATTTGATTCATGAATATCTTTTTTATCTTCATTACCATCGTAACGATTACTCATTAGCTTTTGAGATATCTCAATTGGCATATCTAAATAAATCACTAAGTCTGGTTTAGGCAATAGTAATTTGTTATACTCGTAATCATATAGCCAATCCAAAAATTTATCCCATTTCTCCGGATGTAATTTTGATGTTTGGTAAATTGCATTAGAAGTTGTATATCTATCTGCAATAATTGTAAACCCGTTTTCGTACTTTTCTTTCCAAAATTTTAAAAAGCTAGCATATCTGTCAATAGAGTAAAACGAAGCGGCAGCATAAGCATTAACTATGTCGGGATCTTTTCCAAATTCAGAATTTAAATACATTTTCACTAATGC
>CAKSUE010000263.1 GCA_934501135.1 uncultured Eubacteriales bacterium
GATATATTGTGTGGAGCCATGCCTGTAATAGTTAAAGCACCTGCAAGACCAGAAATTGCTCCAGCTATAAGCATTGATTGTAAAATATTTCTTCTTACATTTATACCTGCACACTGTGAAGCGTTTGGATTAAATCCAACTGCACGAAGCTCAAAACCTTTTGTAGTTTTATAAAGTAAGACCGATACTAAAATCGCCATAACAATTGCTATTATTATTCCATAGTTCAAGTCTGTCTTTAATAATATTTCAGATAAAACTTTATTATTTTTTAAAGTTCTTATTCCCTCTTTAGATGTTTTCCAGTTATTTAAGACAACTGTATACCCTGATTTATTTATTGGGAATGTTCCTGTTGTGTTTGGCTTATGAAACATTGCAGAATTTGCTATATAGTTTTGAAGGTAAAAACAAATCCAGTTAAACATAATACTTGTTATAACCTCGTGTATACCAAACTTCGCTTTTAAAAATCCAACCAAGCCACCCAATATAGCACCTGCAGCAACACCAGAAAGTATAACTACTGGAATTTGAATAATTGCGGGCAAATTTAAAGATACTCCAACTACTGTAGCAGCAACTGTTCCTGCTATATACTGTCCTTCTGCGCCTATATTAAACAGCCCCGTTTTAAATGCAAATGCAACACTTAAACCAGTTATTATAATTGGAGTAGCCTTTATAATAACATTTGTTATTGACTTGGGTCTTGCGAAAATTCCTCTAAACATAACTGCTATTGTTTCAAAAGGATTATATCCAGCAACCGCCAATATTACTGATGCAACAATAAAACCACATAAAATGGCAATAATAGTTGATGTAATTGGCTTTTTCAAAATTTTAACTGTTGTCTGCATTGCTCTTTTTACCTCCTGCCATCAATAATCCCACAGTATTCTCATCAACAGTACCTTGTTTAAATGTATCAACTATTGTCCCGGCGTAAATTACAGCAATTGTATCCGCAACATTCATTACTTCATCTAATTCTAATGATATTAATAACACCGCTTTGCCTTGATCTCTTAATTCTACAAGTTTTTTATGAATATATTCAATTGCACCAACATCTAACCCTCTTGTTGGTTGAACAGCGATTAAAACATCCGGATCGTTAGCTACCTCGCGTCCAATAATTACTTTTTGCTGATTTCCACCAGATAATTTTCTTACTAACTTATTTTCACAATCCGACGGTCTTACATCATATGATTTTATAATTTCTTTTGTAAACTCATCAATTTTCTTAAACTTAAGAATACCTTTTGAGGAATATGGTTTATCTCTATATTTTTCTAAAACTGCATTTTCAGATACTGTAAAATCTAATACTAATCCGCTTTTATGCCTATCCTCATGAATTGTTGCAACTTTATTATCTATAACTTCACGTGGACTTGTGTTCTGTATTTCTTTGCCATTTACTTTAATAGTACCTTCTTCAGCTTTAGCTATACAATTGAGTGCCTCCACCAATTCCTTTTGGCCATTTCCGTCTATACCGGCAATGCAAACTATTTCACCGCCGTGAACGTTAAAAGAAACATTATTTACAGCTTTTTTTACATGCCCGTGCGCACCAGAAACAACAAGGTTTTTTACTTCCAAAATCGTGTCGGAGGGCACGTTGTCATTTTTGGCAATTTCAAAATCAACTTTTCGGCCGACCATCATTTCGGAAAGATCTTCTTTTGAAACATCGGCAACATTAACGGTGCCTACATATTTTCCCTTTCGAAGAACAGTGCATCTGTCAGCCACGGCTTTTATC
>CAKSUE010000264.1 GCA_934501135.1 uncultured Eubacteriales bacterium
CCTAACTTCTTATTAATGTCAATTTTATGTCCCCTTAAAAACTCATCTGTACTCATTTTCTTTTTCCCTTCCAACTGCACTTCTAGTATTTCAAGGGTTGTATTATCTGCACATGAGACAATTAAAGGTGATGTGCTTATTATCTCTCCTGGTTCTGTACCTTTAATATTGCATACCTTTGTCTTATGTATTTTTAAAGTCTTACTATCTAAGATTGTAGAAGCTGTTGGCCATGGATTAAGGCCTCTAACCAAATTATGAATTTCATTTGACTTTTTATTCCAATCTATATTGCAAAGTGACTTATTAAGCATGGGAGAATATGAAGATTCATTATTATTTTGTTTTTCTCTTTTAATAGTATTATCTTTTATTTTTTCAATTGTTTCGATTAATAAATTGGCACCAATTATAGATAATCTATCATGCAACTCTCCAGATGTTTCATTATTATCAATATTAGTTTCTGCCTTTAATAGTATATCTCCCGTATCCAAACCAACATCCATATACATAGTTGTAACTCCTGTTCTATCTTCACCATTTATAACACACCATTGTATAGGAGCTGCTCCTCTATATTTAGGTAATAAAGATGCATGAACATTTACGCAGCCATATTTAGGATATTCTATAATCTCTTTCGGTAATATTTTCCCATATGCCACAACTATTATTATTTCAGGATTTAAGTTTTTTATTATAGAAAGGGCCTCATCATTTTTTAGACTTTTAGGTTGAAAAACTTTTATCTCATTTTTTAAAGCTAATTCCTTTACGGGAGAAAAGGATACTTTATGTCCCCTTCCTTTTGGTTTATCTGGCTGAGTAAAGACACCACAAAGCTCATTCTCCGATTCTATAAGAGCTTTAAGGCATGGTATTGCAAAGTTTGGAGTCCCCATAAAAAGTATTTTCATATTATCACCTTACTTTCTTCAAATCCGACTCTCTTAATTTTTTAATAATCTTGCTTGTAAATAATATTCCATTTAAATGATCTATTTCATGACAAAATGCCTTTGCTTTTAGTCCTACTCCCTCAACTGTAAATTCTTTTCCATACCTATCATAAGCCTTAACTTTTACTTTCATTGGTCTAACTGTTATTCCCCATTTATTCGGACAAGAAAGACAGCCTTCAACCTCTCTTTGTTCGCCGCTTTGTTCTATAATTTCTGGATTAATCAATTCAATTAATCCATCTCCAACATCCACAATAACCACCCTTTTCAGCATGCCAACCTGCGGTGCTGCTAGCCCCACACCATCTGCCATTTTTAATGTCTCTGCCATATCATTTAATAACGTAAATAGCTTTTCGTCAAACTTTTCAACTTTTCTACACACCTTATTTAGTATAGGGTCGCCTTCCTTTACAATATTCCTGATTGCCATTTGAATTTCTCCTTATATATTATAATCTACATTTTATATTATCATGTCAGGGTTTATATCAACATAAACAGATATTTCAGAATATCTTTTCTCTTTTTCGAACCAAATTAAAAGTCTTGATATAAACTCCTGAAACCTTTTACTATTCCTAAACTTTAAAATAAGTTTATATCTATATTTATTATTAAGCTTCATAATAGTCGCGGATGATGGTTCAAGCACTCTAAGAGGCAGTTCTCTATAATCTTCAGAAGCCAGCTTTTTTAACATATTAAAAAAATCATTTGCTGCATTAAATATCTTATCCTGTTTTTGGCCAGAAAAACAAATAACACATAAATCTACAAATGGAGGATAGAGCATAGC
>CAKSUE010000265.1 GCA_934501135.1 uncultured Eubacteriales bacterium
AATGTAGCCTGTGCAAAAGCACCACCAGATAACATATCAATCATAGAAAAAAGTTCATTACCATTACTCAAATTACTTTGCATTAATAATTGAAGCGCATCAATATCAAGAAAAGGAACAGGAATAACTGAACCAATTCTGAAAACAATCATAATTAAAAAAGTAAATAATATCTTTTTCCTTAGATCTGCCATTTTCCAGGCATTTGCCATTATTTTAAACAACTAAATCACCTCTGCTTTTCCGCCAGCAGCTTCAATTTTCTGCTTCGCAGATTCAGAGAATGCAGCAACTTTAACTGTTAGCTTTTTTGTTAACTTTCCATTGCCTAAAATCTTAATCCCATCATATTCTTTTTTTGTAATGCCAGCATTAATAATAGCTTGCGCATCTACTACTGAGCCATCTTCAAATTTATTTAAAGATGATAAATTTACAATAGCTATCTTCTTTGCAAATATATTATTAAATCCTCTTTTTGGAATACGTCTTTGTAGTGGCATTTGGCCGCCTTCAAAACCAGGACGCATGCCTCTTCCTGCTCTGGCTTTTTGACCTTTATGGCCTTTGCCGGCAGTTTTACCTTGACCTGAACCGTGTCCTCTACCTATACGCTTAGATTCTTTTGTTGAGCCAAGCGCCGGTGAAAGATCGTGCAATTTCATTTATACGCACCTCCTTGTTTAAGCCTTTACTACCTCTACGAGGTGGGATATCTTTGCCACTTTACCTCTGGTCTGAACGTTATCAGGTTGAATTGTTTCATTTCCGATTTTCTTTAGTCCCAAAGATTCAGCGGTTGCAATCTGGTCTTTTTTTGAGCCAATAAGGCTTTTTATAAGTTTAATTTTAATCTCTGCCATCTTGCTACCCCCTTAATTATAAAATTTCCTTTACCGATTTACCTCGGATCACTGCAACTTCTTCTGCTGTACGTAATTGTTCTAGCCCCTCAAGAGTAGCTCTAACAGTGTTGCATGGGTTATTAGAACGCAAAGCCTTTGTTCTGATGTCTTTAATTCCTACAGCTTCAACAACTGCACGAACAGGACCACCAGCAATAACTCCAGTACCTGGAGCTGCAGGTTTCATCAATACTCTTCCTGCTCCAAACTTACCTATAACCTCATGAGGTATTGTAGAACCTCTTAAAGAAACTTTCATAAGATTCTTTTTAGCATCTTCGATTCCTTTGCGTATTGCATCTGGAACCTCTCCTGCTTTACCTATACCAAAACCTACTATACCGTTTCCGTCTCCTACAACTACTAAAGCTGCAAACTTGAATATACGGCCACCTTTAACAGTTTTTGATACACGGTTTATAGAAACTACTTTTTCTTTTAAATCCAATGTGGAAGCGTCAATTCTAGCCAAAAGTTATTCCTCCTTCTTTAGAACTTGAGGCCGCCCTCACGGGCGCCTTCGGCCAGCTCTTTGACGCGGCCGTGGAAAATATATCCGCCCCTATCGAATACGACTTCGCGGATACCTTTTTGTGCGGCACGTTCTGCAATAAGCTTGCCTACTTTGCGTGCGGCTTCTTTATTTCCGCCATAACCATTTAAATCTTTGTCCAGTGTTGATGCTGATGCCAAAGTCACTCCTTTGATATCATCGATCAATTGGGCGTAGATGTTATTGGTGGAGCGGAAAACGTTTAGGCGTGGACGCTCGTTAGTACCCTGAATTTTACCACGCACTCTACGGTGACGTTTAAGTCTGGCTTTGTTTGTATCAGCCTTTTTCACCATTGT
>CAKSUE010000266.1 GCA_934501135.1 uncultured Eubacteriales bacterium
ATGATATGTCCATAATATTGCACAAAGTAACGAAGTAACATTCTAACTACATAAATAAGTAACAAAGCTATACCAGAAATAACAACCGCTTTTACATTCGCATTCGGGATATAATCATTAAGCATCTTTCTTGTTAATATTGGATATCCTAATCCAATTAAAGAAATAAAAAATGACGCTAACATATCTAAAGCAAACATAAACTTATGTTTTGAGTAATAATGGACAAAACGTTTAAGCATAAATAAGTACCTCCTAATCAAAATAAAAAAGCGCCTTTCCGGCGCCTTAATTATATCTTAAATTTTATAAATTTAAAAGGAGAATAATAATACCAATTTCTTGAACAATGGTTCCTACAACACAAAATACATGAAAGGCAGAATGAAACCATTTTTTATTATGACCTATTCCATAAAATATAACCCCCACAGTATAAACAATTCCACCGATTAAAATAAACAAGAATGCTTCTAAAGAAAGAATATCAACAATATTCGGAACTAAAATTAAAGCCCATCCCATAATTAAGTATAAGAACATAGCGATAATTAACACTTTTTTACTAGATAAGTCATAAGCATTTAATAATATACCTATCAAAGCCCCTATCCATTCTATTAATAAAATAATTAAGCATGTTGTAGAATCAAGAGCCATAATAGCAATTGGCGTATAAGTACCAGCAATTAAAACATAGATAGTGCAGTGATCAATGATTCTAGCTACTCTTTTTCGAAACGTATTTGGTTTAAGTCCATGATAGATACTAGAAGCTAAATATAAGAATATTATAGTAAGAGAATAAATAATTAGTCCAGTAGTAACTCCTGCGCTTAAATGTTTGCTTATCGCTAATATAATAAATAGTATTAATGAACCAAATCCTATTACCGCTCCGATAGCGTGGCTAATAACATTAAATAGTTCTTCTCCTTTAGAATAAACGGGCATACCCATTTCTTTGATTTTTTGTTTTGACATAATATCGCCTCCACAAATAATATAAGTAAGTGGAAACAAAATAGCACCCTCTTATAAAATTTTCGCTTCTATTATAAAAAAATAGAGTCTCTTTAAAAGAGAATTGATAAAAAATGCATTATATTTTATACTATTAGTGGTGATTATGATGAATGAAGTAGAAATAAGAAAGAATTTTTCTAACAACTTAGTCAGACTAAGAAAATTAAAAAAATTAAATCAAAATGATTTAGCAAAAGAGTTTAATTACTCCAATAAAGCGATATCCAAATGGGAAACAGGAGAAACTATTCCTGATATTGTCGTTTTAAAACAAATTGCTGACTACTTTCAAATCACTTTAGATGAATTAATAACAAGTGAAAATATATGTAAAGAAAAAGAAAAGCGAAAAAAAAGAAAGCTTATTACCTATGCTTCTGCTGGTTTAAGCTATCTTGTCGCGGCAATTGTTTTTTTGATTTTAGAAATTTGTCATGTTTCAAATTCTTATTTATGTTTTTTAATTGCTATTCCTACTAGTGCAATTGTTTTAATTGTATTTACTAAACTTTGGTTTGAAAAAATATATTTATTTTTCTCTATACTTGTCCTTATTTGGTCATTATTTTTAATAGTTCTTATAATACTACCAAAAACATTTATTATACCAAGCATTATAATTGCTATTATTTTAACTGTTCTTTTTGCACTATTTTTAAAAATTGATAAGAAATAAATTATTTATTTTTATAATTTTCTTTTATATATTTGAAGGTTTCTTT
>CAKSUE010000267.1 GCA_934501135.1 uncultured Eubacteriales bacterium
ATGTTAAACTAAGTACTAATACTAAAATAAATCTTATTTTTCTCATTTTATTCTCCCTTGTATAATAACGATTATTCGTTAATAGATAAATTGCTATTTTTTTGAATTATAATTATAATGCAATATTAATATAATTTTCTATTAAATTCCAAGAGTAAGTTAAATTTAGCTTTATTATGCTACATAAAAACTCAACTTTATTTAATTATTTGGCTCTGTTTTAACAGAATGTTGATATGTGATACTTTTGTGAAAGTAGATTATATTATTACAGAAAAAGAAATTGTAAGAACTAAAAATTTGATAATTCATAGTGATATCCTTAATAATTATAATGTGGTAAATGATTTTAAAACAAGACAAGCGATATTTATATAAATTTAATTTTGCTCACATAATTACAGAAATTATAATACAAAATGTGAATTTATATGAAAATGCGATATTTGATTATTTGTATATTTTTGGTATTTAGCTGTGATTCTCAAAGACGGGAAATAAAGCAGGTAATCACTCATTGGATGGGAAAAGAAATTGTATTCTCTGATAGTTTACAGTGTAAAATATATGGAAAAGATACATCCGCTTATCTTTTGAATAAACACAAATATAAAATTTTTCATTACGTAGATACAAACGGATGCAGCGAATGTCAGTTAAAATTTTATGATTGGGGACGTTTGCAAAGGCAGATAGACAGTTTAAGCGCTGATATTTCCATCGTTTTTGTCGTATTTGCCAAGCATTATGTGCCGATAGAAATAAGTCAGCGAATAAATAAGTTTGGTACACCTATTTTTTATGATACATCAGGAGAAATGGGAAGGATGAATGATTTTTCATCCAATCCAAAGTATAAAACATTTTTACTGGATTCATCAAATCATGTTGTTGGAGTAGGGAATCCTGCTCTTAATCCACAAATATGGGCGTTTTATCAAAAAATAGTTCAAGCGTTACCCAGCAGCACTTGTCCTTAAATAGACAAGTTACTGTACTTTATCATTATGAAAAAGACACTAAAAACCATATTGCAATATTTGGGGGGTATCGTTTTATCATTAGCTATAGCCCTATTATTACGTCTGTTTGTCGTAGATTTTTATTCAATCCCCAGTGACTCTATGTCTCCGGCGATTGAACCGGGAGATTTTATATTGGTGGACAAATTGAGTTTCGGAGCCAGAAACTATTCCAGTATAGCTACGTTTATTTAGTGAACTTTATTTTAACATTTGGGAATAATTGAGAATGTATTATTTTTTGTATATAAAAAACTTTATCATACGTTTGTCTCGATTAATTGAAAAATATATCGATATGAGTAAAAAAATGATGATTTTAATTTTAGTGGTGACAAGTTTTTTTGTTGTGAATGGTTTTGTTGTCAATCGTTCAAATCATACTTTGATAAGTTTTGAAAATATAGAAGCTTTGGCAGCAGAAGAAAGTGGCTCTTCTAATAAAGTGAATTGTATTGCTGTTGGTACTATTTGTGTGGGTATCAATGCAAATAATCAAATGGGGAGGTTCCCAGGATTAAGATATGTACATTAATAATGATTGGTATGTTTGGGAGGTATACATATTTTTTTGCTGCTTTATTTTTCGCTTCCTGCCAAGTAGACTTGGAAGCGATTAAAGAAACTACGCCTTTGTTACATACAAAGGCCAGTCACCTGCACTTTGCTCATGAGAATAATTTGAATCTTACTGAGC
>CAKSUE010000268.1 GCA_934501135.1 uncultured Eubacteriales bacterium
GTTTTCCATGTTATCTTTAGTAATATTATCCAATATAAATTTGTTTTTGCTCATAATTTTCACCCCTAAAAACATTTTATAATAATTATAACATATTATATAAGTTTTTGTACAATTTTTACGCATGAAAGTTTATTTTGTTTTTTACAAATTAGATTAAATTGGACAATAACATGTATATATGATAGAATAATACTAAATTTATAACATATAAACAGAGTGACAAAATATTTTAAATTTTGTCACTAATATAAAGTATAATGCAAAAGTGAGAAAAGGCACTGATATCAAGTTGGCAAATGAATTTTTTAGTCTATTTATGCTTTATTATTTATGTAAAATTCAGCATATTTTTAAAAGTATATTGCTAAATAAGAATTATTATCAAAAAGAGACTAAAAAATAAAAAATAGTAAAAATTGTTTAAATAAGTTTTTAAAACTGTAAAATTTAACTAATCTGAACTAAAAAGTAAGATTAAGGAAGGGTTTTAAGACATATTATTTGTAAATATCTAACATGAGGCCAGTCAATTATCCCAAAAATTAAAAAAAATATTGTAACATATTGGGAAAAAACAAAAAATACTTGATTTTATAAATTTTTTTGTTTAAAATCTATTTATGGAAGAATTAATTGAAAAAGAGTGAACAATTTGTAACTATTTTGTGTTATATGGAGGTTTATATTAAAGAAACTTTGCTGAAAGGGATATGGAGTAAAGCAAATAATAATTTAGCTGTTTACGAAATCAAAATCAGTATGAACAGGTATTTGCTTAATGAACATAATTTGTATTTGTATGGTGAATAAAATTAATATGCATGATAAAGGTTGCTTCAATAAGATTGGCGTCATTGTTATGTATCCCGCTAATGTAACAGCTATCGTTATTGAAGCTAAAGAGGGGTTATGGGATACAGAAAGAGGGGGCTTATTATGAATGCTTCTGCTAGAATTTTGAAAGATGATTTACCACAGCTGGTGAATATTAGTTTGGCCAAAAAGCCTGAACGTAAAGCCGCTATTGATAAGGAAGAGATTATTTCAAGCAAAAAACTTTACTGGGTATTTAGACGAATACGAGATATTGTATGTTCATTTTTAGCAATAATAGTATTGTCACCAGTATTATTGATTACAGCCATTGCTATCATAATCGATGATCCTAAAGGTGGTCCTCTATTCTCACAAGAACGAGTTGGACGAGACGGAAAAACATTTCGAGTTTATAAGTTTCGATCAATGTGTATTGATGCTGAAGAAAAACTGGACAATCTGTTGGCATCTAATGAAAAGGATGGACCAGTTTTTAAGATGAAAGATGACCCTAGAATTACGCGAGTAGGCCATTTTATTCGAAAAACCAGCATAGATGAGTTGCCTCAGTTGCTGAATATTTTGCGTGGAGATATGAGTATTGTAGGGCCTAGACCAGCCCTTCCAAGAGAAGTTTCAGAGTATGGTGAATATGAGAGACAAAGACTTTTTGTTACTCCGGGACTTACATGTTATTGGCAAATTCAGCAAAATCGAGACAAAATATCATTTGATGATTGGATGGATTTAGATGTGAAATACATAAATGAGCAAAGTTTTATGGTTGATTGGAAAATCATTTTTAAAACCGTATTTGTTGTTATAACCGGGCAAGGAGAATAAAATAAGGTTTAAACAGTGTCTGGTGGACGCAGTTTAAAGACGTAGTAT
>CAKSUE010000269.1 GCA_934501135.1 uncultured Eubacteriales bacterium
AGCTAAAACAAGACTTGGTGATTATGCTTTAGATGATCTTGAAGAGGTGATAAATAATGATGATAGCAATAAGAAGGTTGCTTTAGCTTATAAGAATTATGCACAAGGACAAACTTTGATTTTTGGTACTTCTATAGTTCATTGTGAAAATATTGCAGCTGAAATAGAAGGAGCAGTAGTTGTAAGTTCTAATACTAAAAATAGAGATGAAATTATAAGAAAATTTACAAATAAAGAAATAAGAGTTCTTGTAAATTGCATGATATTTACTGAGGGTACAGATATGCCTTTAGTTGAAACAATAATAATATGTAGGCCAACAAAAAATAGTTCATTATATGCACAGATGGTTGGAAGAGGTCTTAGACTTCATAAAGATAAGGATAAGCTTAAATTAATTGACTTAGTTGGTGTTACAGGAAAGAATAAGCCTTGTACAGCAGCAAGTTTGCTAGGGTTAAATGTAGATAATTTAGAGGATGATAAACTTAAGGAGTTAGATGGTAACTTGCTTGATATTCCAAGGAAAATAAAAGACTTTGAAAGTCCAAGACTTTGGATTAAGGAAACTGAAGAGGTGAATCTTTGGGCTAAGGAGAGAAATTATAATCTTCATAATATAAATTGGACAAGAAGTTTTAATGGTGATTTGATATTGATTTTGAGAGATATAAGAATTAAGTTACCTTGTCAGGATGAGCTAGGGTATACGATTTATAATGGAGAAAGAGTGAAGATGCAGGATGCTTTAGATAGGGTATTTAATATATTGAATTTGCATTATCAGGATCAAAGGCCTTTATGGGACTTGCATATAATAAGAAAGTGGGGAAGGAAACCTGCATCGTTTAAGCAGATGGAGTGGATTAAGAGGTATATGGGAAGTAGGGAGATTGGTGATTTAACTAAGGGGGAGGCTCATTATATATTGAATAGGTTGTTTAATAGTGAGGGAAAACTAAATATTAAAATATAATAATATATTAAAGTAAGGTTTTGTATCATAGGTGAATAATATATGAAAAAAGTTATTAATGAAGAATTAATTTATGAAATACTTTCTGTTGTAGAGGAAATTCCAAGGGGAAAAGTAGCTACATATGGACAAATTGCCAGACTTATTGGTAGAGATAAAAATGCACGTCTTGTTGGAAAGGTTCTTAGCTGTGCAGAATTTTATGGAAAATATCCATGTCATCGTGTAGTTAATTATGCTGGTAGGCTGGTACCAAGATGGAAGGAACAAAGATTTTTGTTATTAGATGAAGGGGTGTTTTTTAAGAATGAGAATCATGTTGATATGAAGAAAAGCCAGTGGGATTGTTAGGAGAGGAATATAAGAAGAGTTGATTTTGGATAACGGATAGTTTTTCAAGTAAGAGAATAGTTTTTAGGAGGATGTGTATAAAATGGGGTATAATGAGATAAAGTGTCAGTTTTGTGGAGAAGTATTAAATGAAAATAGTATGTTTGGATGGGTTAAAGGGGATAAACTCAATCCTGTAGATATTTATGATGTACTTAAAGATATAAAGAATACACTTAATTTAAAGTGTAGTATTTTATATTGTAATGGTTGTTCGGGAAAAGTGGATAAGGTTATGTTTAGTGTTTTTAATAAGGGGGTATCGGATTATCATTTATCTAGAGTAATTGAGGATAAGGGTTTATCTGAGTATATTGATGAGAATGAGAATAATGG
>CAKSUE010000270.1 GCA_934501135.1 uncultured Eubacteriales bacterium
TTCCTGAAGAAGCTACTAATAATAATTCTGTATCTTCTTTTATATAAATAGCTTTAAACATAGGATATTTATCTGAATATGCTCCAACCAATTTCTTTCTGTTTGTTTTTGTATAATAAGATTTCATATCTACCTTAGATACTTTGCCATTTTCGAAAAAGAATAACATATATCCTAAATAATCTTTTGTACTTACCATACATATAACAGACTCGTCATCATCCATTGATAATTTAGCTGGAATATAGTCTCCAATCAAACTTGCTTTTGAGTCTTGAAAATCATACGCCTTAGCTTTGTATACTTTTGACCGATTAGTAAAGAATAATAAATCGGAATTATTTGTGGTTTCAAATACCTTCTCAATTTTATCTCCTTCCTTAAGCTTTTGTTCACCGCTCATTCTTAAGGATTGTGGAGTTATCTTTTTAAAATATCCTTCCTTGGTAAAGAATAGACTTACAAGATAATCTGGAATTTCTTCTTCCTCATGATATTCATTTTCTTTATCATAATAAATAATCATTGTTTTTCTTGGTTTTGAGTATTTTTTTGAAACATCCATTAATTCAGATATTATAATATTATTTATCTTTTGTTTGCTTTTTATAATTCCTTCTAATTCCTCTATATCCTTTTCAAGTTGCTCTATTTCATTGGTTCTTTTAAGTATATATTCTCTGTTTAAATGTCTTAACTTTATTTCTGCAACATATTCTGCCTGAGTTTCATCTATTCCAAATCCTATCATAAGATTGGGAATAACCTCAGACTCCTCTTCTGTAGCTCTTATTATCTCAACTGCTTTATCTATATCAAGCAAAATCTTTGAAAGACCCATAAGAAGGTGCAATTTGTCACTTTTCTTTTTTAAATCAAAGGTTGTCCTCCTTTTTACACACTCTGTTCTAAATGCTATCCATTCTTCGAGCAATTCACGTACTCCTAGAACTCTTGGTGTTCCAGATATAAGCACATTAAAGTTACATGAGAATGTATCCTCAAGTGTTGTCATCTTGAAAAGCTTTTTCATAAGCTTTTCTGGATCAACACCTCTTTTTAAATCTATTGTGATTTTTAGACCATCAAGTCCAGTTTCATCTCTTACATCACTTACTTCTTTTATCCTTCCCAATTTTACAAGATCTATAATTTTTTCTATAATCGCCTCAGAAGTCGTTGTAGGTGGAATGTTGGTTATATCAATACAATTTTCGTCATTATCATAAGAATATCTCGACCTTATTCTTATAGGACCTCTCCCAGTTTTATAAATAGAATCCATTGATTTTTTATCATAAAGTATTTGTCCTCCACCTATAAAGTCTGGTGCTAATAAAGTTGTGCTTAAATCATGATCAGAGTCCTTCATTAATGCAATAGTTGTATCGCATACTTCTTTTAAGTTAAATGGACATATAGAGCTTGCCATTCCAACCGCTATACCTGTATTCGCATTTACAAGTATTGATGGAAAACTAGCTGGAAGTAAAGTTGGTTCTTTAAGCGTATTATCATAGTTATCTACAAAGTCAACGGTATCCTTGTCTATATCCTTAAACAGCTCTTTGCATATTTCATCCAATTTAGCCTCAGTATATCTTGAAGCAGCCCATGCCATATCTCTTGAATAAAACTTACCAAAGTTACCCTTGGAATCCACGTATGGATATAAAAG
>CAKSUE010000271.1 GCA_934501135.1 uncultured Eubacteriales bacterium
TTGATGGCACGTATATGTTTTGTTTGTATGCTTGTGTCTTTTTTGTTAACATTATTATAGTATATTAATATTTTTACTTGGAAAGGTTAGGATAAAAATGAAGGAATTTAATTATGTATTAAAAGATGAAAATGGTATACATGCCAGACCAGCTGGAATATTAGTTAAAGAGGCAGCCAAGTTTAAGTCTGATGTTAAAATTACACTAGGCGGCAAAGTTGCAGATGCAAAGCGTATTTTTTCTTTAATGGGATTAGGTGCAAAAAAAGGTGACGAGTTGCTTATAAGTGTTTATGGGGAAGATGAGGACGAGGTTGCTCAAAAATTAGAGGAGTTTTTCTCGGAAAATTTTTAATATCAGGAGATAGTACCTATGACTATTTTAAAAGGAAAAGGTGTTTTCGGGGGCATTGCCTTTGGTAAAATTAGCGTATACAATAGAGAAGAATGTGAAATAAAACGGTATAGAATTGAAGATACTGATATGGAAATCAGAAGATATGAAAGTGCAAAAAAAATAGCTATTGTTCAGTTACAATCTCTTTATGAAAAAGCGTTACAAGAAGTTGGAGAAGCAAATGCAATGATATTCCAAATTCATCAAATGATGCTTGAAGATGATGATTACTGTGAATCTATAATTAGCATTATTAAAAATCAAAATGTTAATGCTGAATATGCTGTTGGAACAACATCAGACAATTTTTCCGAAATGTTTTCTTCTATGGATGATAGCTATATGAAAGAAAGAGCTGCAGATGTTAAAGATGTTTCTAAGCGTTTATTAAAGATTCTTTCGGATTCATTGGAAAATGTAGTATCATTCAATGAACCATCAATAATTGCAGCAGATGATCTTGCACCTAGTGAAACAGTGCAATTGGACAAGAATAAGGTTTTGGGATTTGTTACAATGAGAGGATCGTCAAGTTCTCATACAGCCATATTAGCAAGAACAATGAATATACCAGCTATTATAGGCCTTGGAAGCCAATTAAAGGATGAATTTGATGGTTGTGAAGCAATAATAGATGGATATGCAGGAGATTTGTATGTAAACCCCGACCATAGGACTATTCAAAAAATGAAAGAGAAACAAAAGTCAAAAGAAAAACAAGCAGCGTTATTAATGGAATTAAAGGGCAAGGATAATATTACAGTTGACGGCAGACAAGTTGATATATTTGCCAATATCGGAAATTCATCTGATATAGGTGCCGTGTTGCAGAATGATGCAGGCGGAATTGGCTTGTTTAGAAGTGAGTTTCTATATCTTGAAAATAATGATTACCCAACAGAAGACCAACAATTTGCTGTTTATAAAGATGTTGCGGAAAAAATGAGTGGCAAAAAGGTTGTGATACGAACTTTAGATATTGGTGCAGATAAACAAGTAGACTACTTCAATATGCCGCATGAAGAAAATCCGGCTATGGGGTATAGAGCTATAAGGATATGTTTAGATAGAATGGACGTATTTAAAACACAGCTAAGAGCACTATATAGGGCATCCGCATTTGGAAAAATAGCAATAATGTTTCCTATGATTATATCTGTTGATGAAGTAATAAAGATAAAAAACATTGTAGAAACTGTAAAACAAGAGCTTATTAGTGAAGAAATACAATTTTCTGATAATGTCGAATTAGGTATAATGATAGAAAC
>CAKSUE010000272.1 GCA_934501135.1 uncultured Eubacteriales bacterium
GCATTTATCACATTTAAATAAAATAGAGTTTTTATCTATTAGAGGATGATTAATACTTTTTAAGTAACTAACTTTAAAGTTCATCTTTTCGAAAAATTCATCAAATGTACTATCCTGTATATATTTTGAAATAGTATTGCTGTTATACACCTTCTTAAGACAGTTAAATGTTAGAATACTATCATCTAATGCCCTATGGTGTTCTGTTAACGCTTCATCAATGTTTAAAATATTAGCTGCTGTTGTTAGTCCTAATTGTTGTTTTTCATTATACTCAAGAGTTTCCTGGCAGTATTTTTGTAAGTCTATAAAATGTGTGATAAAAGGTATCTTTATTTCTCCATTGTAATATTCGTAATTTTGTATAAGTACCTGTATATCAGTTATTCCCCATGTTCCCAGTACACATGAACCCATAAATTTTGCAAACTCTTTTAATACATATTCAAAACTATATCCTTCAGATAACTCTAATGAGCTTATATTTGTCAATTCCTTGACTCTGGAACTAATCTTTTTGCCAATTACTGGTTTTATTAACATAGAAAATTTATCAATTATATTTAACTCATCGTCAAATTTAACTGCACCAAACTCTATTATTTCATTTATAAATCTTTTAAGTTTTTGACTGTATGTTCCGTTGAATTCAAGATCAAGAATTACATATTCCATAATTATTTTCTATTTGCCTTTTTTAATCTTTGTTCTTTTGAAAGAATAAGTTTACGTATTCTTATATTTTTAGGTGTAACTTCAACCAGCTCATCATCTGTAATAAACTCCAGAGACTGTTCTAAACTTAAAACTGAGTGAGGAACCAATTTTAGAGCGTCATCCGAACCAGCAGCCCTTGTATTTGTAACGTGTTTTTTCTTGCATACGTTAACAACAATATCATCTGACTTAGGACTCATTCCAACTACCATTCCTTCATATACGGGTATGCCTGGCCCTATGAATAATCTGCCTCGGTCTTGTGCTGCGAATAATCCGTATCCTGTAGATTCCCCTGTTTCATGCGCGATCAATGACCCTTGTGGACGTTGTATAATATCGCCTTTGTATGGTTGGTAACTATCGAATACATGGCTCATAATACCATTTCCGTTGGTGTCAGAAAGAAATTCTGATCTATATCCCATAAGGCCTCGTGCAGGAATTTTGAATTCTAAATGAGTAACACCTGTTTCACGGGTTCCCATGTTAATAAGTTCAGCCTTTCTGCTACCAAGTTTCTCCATAACAGCACCTACATAACTTTCAGGAACTTCTATCATTAAAAGTTCAATAGGTTCGTATTTTTTACCGTCTATATTTTTCATAATTACTTTTGGACGTGATACTTGAAACTCGTAGTTTTGCCTTCTCATTGTTTCTATTAATATAGATAGGTGTAACTCACCACGGCCAGAGACTCTAAAGGTATCAGCAGAGTCAGTTTCTTCTACTCGCATAGCAACATTGGTTTCAACTTCTTTAAATAGTCGGTCTCTTATATTTCTCGAGGTTACATATTTACCCTCTCTTCCTGCAAATGGACTGTTGTTAACCATAAATAGCATAGATACAGTAGGTTCGTCTATTTTAATAAATGGAAGAGGTTCAATTTTATCGGGTGAGCAGATAGTTTCTCCTATATTTAAATCGTTTAT
>CAKSUE010000273.1 GCA_934501135.1 uncultured Eubacteriales bacterium
GCTTAAAGATTATGTAAATAATGATTTTAAAGAATTTAAAAGACTATCGATTGACAGTATGAGTAAACTACGTTTTAATATATGTAAAGATTATATTGGAACAGCTATTTGGGATGTTGATGACTTAAAATATGCAATTAATATGAATAAAAATTACGGGGGAGATACTGTTTTCAGTAACGAAGGTTATGCTCTATGCTATGTTTCACATAATAATGTGTTGCAGGTAATAGAATTTATGGTAACAGAAAAGGACTTTAATAATCTAGTAACTGCAATTTACAAAAAATATCCTAATATAAATTATAGGTTTAGGTTACCTTTATTTAGCAATTACTTTAATAAAAGAGGTAAGATAGATTATTTTGGAATGTTAAAACCTTTGGATAAAGATTTTAATTGCGATATAATAAATAAATCTTTATACCCTTATTTGGGATTAACACTAGATTAAAATATATTGATTGGAGTGAAAAAACGTATTTAGTACGTTGTTATGATATACATTTTTTTAGCAAACGGATTTGAAGAGATTGAAGCATTAACCGCTGTAGACCTATTAAGGAGAGCTAATCTAGAAGTTAAAACAGTTGGAATTGAGTCTAAAAATATATGTGGTGCACATGGCATAAATATTATAGCTGATATACAAGATAAGGACGCGACTACAGATAATTTAGATGCTATCGTCCTGCCAGGCGGGATGCCCGGAACATTAAATTTAGAAAAATCACCAATAGTTACTGCATGTATAAATTATTGTAATGACAATAAAAATTGCATTGCTGCAATTTGTGCCGCACCATCTATATTGGGCCATAACAATATTCTAAAAGGAAAGCATGCTACTTGTTTTCCAGGATTTGAAAGTGAACTCTATGGTGCTATTGTTACTGATGACTATGTATGTACTGATGGCCATATTATTACTGCAAAAGGTGCTGGGGTATCAATTGAGTTTTCTTTAAAAATTATAGAAACATTATTAAATAAAGATATTTCCAACAAAATTAGGATGTCTATTCAATGCAAGTAAATGATTTTAAAGAATGCAAAATGAGTTTGAGAAGTCACTATAAGAACTTAAGAATATCTATGAAAAGTAAATATAAGGAAAAGTTAGACTCACAAATATATAGTCGAGTGATCTCATTGACAGAATATAAAAATTGTAGAGCGCTTCTTACTTATGTTTCAAAAGCAATAGAGGTTGATACTTTAAAGATTATAAAAAGGGCTTTTATTGATAATAAAATAGTAGCTGTTCCTAAATGTATACCAAATCAAAAAAGAATGGAATTCTATATAATAAAATCTTTTAATGATTTAAGGTCTGGTACGTTTGGTGTTTTAGAACCTAATGAATCAAAGTGTATAATCTTAAATGATTATAATGATTCCTTATGTATTGTTCCAGGCCTTTCTTTTGACTACGTGGGCCATAGATTAGGTTATGGACAAGGATATTATGATAGATTTTTAAATGATTTTTGTGGTACAACATTAGGACTGTGTTATTCACATTGTATTAGAGAAAAATTGCCTTGTGGGAACTTTGATAAGCCTGTTAATCTACTAGTTACAGATAAATATATAATGAATATAAGGAGAACTATTAATGAGCGATGACGTGAAAAAACATATACATAATCC
>CAKSUE010000274.1 GCA_934501135.1 uncultured Eubacteriales bacterium
GATCTACACGATTTAGCTTCACATGTAGTAATACAAATAAACGATACGCATCCAACAATGATTATACCAGAATTAATTAGGCTTCTTACCAAAAAAGGTATTAGAATGAATGAAGCTATTCGAATTGTGAGAAATACCTGTGCATATACTAACCATACAATACTTGCAGAGGCTTTAGAAAAGTGGCCTTTAGAGTATTTAAAAGAGGTCGTTCCTCATTTGATTCCAATAATAAAGAAATTAGATATAAAAGTAAAATGGAAATATAGAAATCCAAAAGTAGCTATAATAGATAAAGAAAAAAAGGTCCATATGGCTCATATCGATATACACTATGGATTTAGTGTAAACGGTGTTGCTGCACTTCATACGAATATACTGAAAAACGAAGAACTTAAGGAATTTTATAATATTTATCCAGAGAAATTTAATAATAAAACAAATGGTATAACGTTTAGACGTTGGCTTCTTCATGCAAACAGGAATTTGACAGAACTGATTGATTCGCTAATTGGAACTGAATATAAAATAAATGCGGATAAGCTTAACGATTTGATGAAGTTTATAGATGATAAGAAGGTTCTTGATAATTTAATAAAAATTAAAAAGCAATCTAAAGTAGAATTAAAAAATTATATAAAAGAGGTTGAGAATGTCCAAATAGATGAGAATTCTATTTTTGATATTCAAATAAAGAGACTCCATGAATATAAACGTCAACAAATGAATGTTTTATATGTAATATATAAATATTTGGAAATTAAGAAAGGTAATATTCCATCAACACCGATAACTGTAATATTCGGGGCAAAGGCTGCACCGGCATATGTTATCGCTAAAGACATAATTCATGTTATTCTTTGCTTGCAAGATTTAATCAATAATGATCCAGATGTAAGCCCTTATTTAAAAGTTGTAATGGTTGAGAATTATAATGTAACATATGCCGAAAAACTAATTCCAGCATGCGACTTATCGGAACAGATCTCTTTAGCATCAAAAGAAGCTTCAGGAACGGGAAATATGAAATTTATGCTTAATGGAGCGGTAACAATTGGAACTATGGATGGTGCTAATGTTGAGATATGTGAATTGGTAGGTAAAGATAATATTTATATATTTGGAGAACCAAGTGAAAATGTAATATCGCATTATTTAAATAAAGATTATGATCCAAGGGATTATTATTGTAAAGATGAAGATATAAAATCTTATGTAGACTTTATTGTAAGTGATCCAATGAAGAAAATTGGTGATAAAGAGAATTTAGAGAGAGTTTACAAAGAGCTTACAACTAAAGATTGGTTTATGACATTGCTTGACGTTAAAGATTATATTGCAACAAAAGAAAAAGCATTTAAAGATTATGAAAATGCGGAAAAATGGGCAAAGAAAATGCTTGTAAATATAAGCAAGTCAGGATATTTTTCATCAGACCGTACTATAAAACAATATAACGATGATATATGGCATCTTTAGTATTATTTAATATAGTGAGTAATAGTAAAAGAGCAGCTTAATAGTTTTTAGGCTGCTCTTTATCTGTGTTTTTAAATGAGTTTTAGTATTAAGTATATCTGTGTATTGATAAATAATATGATATGATATAAAATATTTTAGTGGTATAACTAATAAAATATACTGGGATGAGAG
>CAKSUE010000275.1 GCA_934501135.1 uncultured Eubacteriales bacterium
ATTTAGATCATGATTTAAACAAGGCGAAGGAGTACGGAAAAGAAATGTATGAAATACTGAAAGACTGGAGTACTGACAAGCTTAGCTACTAGAATTAAAAGTTTTTTCCGTTAAATCCCCAGTAATTAGTTGTTTCGTACTTTATATATATCTGTGCTGGACTAATACTTAATTCATTACTAATTATTGATGTTACTTCTTTGGTAAGGTTAGCAAATGCTTCGCCGTTTGGGGAACCGAACAATTTTATTTCGGCAAATGCAATTTTTTCTGATTTGTTTCCCTTAAAGAAGAGATTGCAATTATCTTCAAAACATATCATTAACCAGTTTTCTGATTTACCTGGTATTATTTCAATAGCTTTACCTAATTTGTTTTTTAGTATTATTTCTTTTTCTGAACTAATTTTAGTATTTGTTTTAATGTTGATATATGGCATATAATCGCTCCTTTTAATTTATTATTTATATTTTACCATTTATAATATTGATGTAAATAAAAAGTTTTTTTATAAATTTAAGTTATAAGGTATAGTTTTGTTTCTGAGTAATATATTCTTTCATAACGAGATATTTATTTTAATTTATGAAAAATAAATTGAAAATATTATTATAGCGTGGTATAATACATCAGTTAATATGTCCGCCCGTAGCGAAGCTGGATATCGCAACAGATTCCGATTCTGGAGGTCGGGGGTTCGAATCCCTCCGGGCGGGCCATAATAATACTTTGAGGTGAATAAAGTTATGAAAAGTGGTGTTAATTTACCTAATCCTAACAACCCTTTTCCCATGCAGGGAATAGATTATGTGACTTATGTAAAACCTACAATAAAAAATCCCAATATTATAGTTGGTGATTTTACTTATATTTCTGATTCGAATTTTGAAAGTCATGTCACACATCATTATGATTTTAATGATGATAAACTAATAATAGGTAAATTTTGCCAAATCGCTTCTGGTGTTGAGTTTATAATGAATGGTGCTAATCATCAAATGAATGCCTTGACTACATTTCCGTTTTATATTTTTGAAGGATGGGATATGAATGCTCCCTTACCTTCAGATCTTTCTATAAAAGGTAATACAGTAATTGGCAACGACGTGTGGATAGGTCAAAACGCTGTAATTCTTCCAGGTGTTAATGTTGGTGACGGAGTCATTATTGGTGCAAATAGTATAGTAGGTAGAGATGTTCCACCGTATACTATTGTTGTAGGTAATCCTGCAAGAGAAATTAGAAAGAGATTTGATGATGAATTGATAGATTTAATGCTTAAATTTAAATGGTGGAATAAAAGTATTGATGAAATTAATGAGTTAATACCAATTCTTACTTGTAGCGACCTTAACTATGTAAAAGAGATAATAGGTGAAGCTATAAAACAAATATAAACTTTTGTTAAGGATTAGAAAACTATTTAAACTTTTATATTTGAAATACGATAATACATTTATTCTCTTTTAGGAGGTTTATTATGAATGTTCTTGTTATTGGGTGCGGAAATTTAGGAAGTAGGTTAGCCGATACCCTTTGCCATCATGGCCATTATGTTTCTATTATTGATATGAATCCTGAATCATTTGACCTTTTAGATGAAGAATTTGATGGTATGACAGTTGTTGGCATGCCCATGGA
>CAKSUE010000276.1 GCA_934501135.1 uncultured Eubacteriales bacterium
AGATGCCTCCATAACAACAGCTTTGCATCCTTCATTAATCATTTGTCTCATATACTTTTGTATTTCATAAGATTCCGGAGTTGTATTATTTGTCTTTATTATTTTATCACCAATAATAACCCCAATTGTTCCAATAACTCCAGTTTTTAGGCCTTCTTTTTCTAGAATTGATTTTATCATACAAGTAGTAGTAGTCTTACCTTTTGTTCCTGTAATTCCAATGGTCACAATTTCATTTGCAGGATGATCAAAAAAAGATGCCGACATTGAAGCTAACGCAGCTCTTGTATTTTCAACTTTTATACAAGTAACATCGTCTAAATCTAATTCTTCCTCATAAACTATTGCAGCAGCGCCCTTTCTTACCGCCTCTTTAGCAAAATTATGTCCGTCAACAGATGCACCCTTAAGGCACACAAATACACAACCAGGTACTACTTTTCTAGAGTCATAAATAATATCACTAATTTCCGTATCAATATTGCCTTTAACCAAAGAGTATTCCAAACCGTTTAATATATTATTAAGTTTCATAGTTGCCTCCTAAGAATATAAATAATCTAAAAAATCTTTCGTCACAGCAATGCTTACCTGTTTTAACGAAAGATCCTCATAATATTAGCGTTTCCTAACCTCATTGAATATTTTTACAAGCTCGCGCTGTTTTCCACTCTCACATACTGCTACAATTTTATCTTCTTCTTCTATAATTGTATCTCCTTTTGGAATTATAACTTCTTCATCTCTTACAATTGAAACAATAAGCGATGACTCTGGCATTCCAATATCCTTTACATAAGACCCGCTAATAACTGCATACTTAGGTATTCGAATTTCACAAATAGCAGCTCTTCCTTGATTTATAGTAACTAAAAGCTGTAATCCGTCACTTTCAATTTCCTGCTCTATAAGTCTTGTAATAATCTCTGTGCTACTAACAGCATTATCTACACCTAAAGCCCTTAAAGCTTCCAAATTTCTTGGATTGTTAGCCCTAGCAATAACCTTTTTAACTTTGAATTTGTTTTTTGCTAACTGAGATGCAACAAGATTGTCCTGATCTTTTCCTGTTACAACTATAAAACAATCGGCTTTTGCAATTCCAGCATTTGCAAGCACCTCTACTTTTGTACCGTCTCCATATACTACCTCTGCATCAAGTTCATTTGCAATTTTCATACATTTTGTTTTATCTTTTTCAATCAGCTTAACACGATAATCCATATCTATCATATTTCTTGTCAAAAAGTATCCAAGTTTACCTCCACCAACAATCAGGACTCTCATTGTAACCTATCCCCTTTATATAATATTAACTAATCAACTACTTTATTATAAATTATCATATCTGTTGGATTTAAAACTATTTTTTGCCTACCATCATACAATTCAACATTACCATTTTTATCAATAACACCCATAATGATTTCTCCTGGTTTAACCGGTACAGTATCCAAGCTTCTCCCAATTAAAATAGAATCTACTTCTTTTAACTTAAACGCAATAGTAGAGGAGCCTATGCTTATTTGTTCTTCTCTCCAATTGCTTGTAAGAGCAGAAAAAATAGCTCTGCAGGAAAGCTTAGTTTGAGAAACTGTTTTTAGTCCAAACTCTTTAAATATTTGTTCACGAGCGGGAT
>CAKSUE010000277.1 GCA_934501135.1 uncultured Eubacteriales bacterium
ATCCACAACGCTTTTTTATTCTTATAAAGAACAATCCAACTTACGATTGATTAACTGTTTTGTATATATTATTTCCTATAGGATTTTTAATATCATCTAAAGCTACTCCAAAACCCAACCCTAATTCAGCATAATTTTTTATATAAAATTTAATACTTTCATAATCTCCGTCTATAGGAAAATCAATAACAGTACAAGCCCCCATCGGTAAATTATTATCAAAATTCATAAGTATAGGGGTTCCTAAAATAATACTTCCCTCCATCAAATTGCTTTCTAAGAAATTAAAATAATTTTCGTTTTGTAAAGAATTATGCATTTTAATGTTATTAATTATTTTCTGCAACAATAAATTATATTCCTCTTTAGTATAATTTTTCTTGTGGATTCCATTTTCAATCACCTCTATATTTTGACTTAATTATTATTTTATGTTACAACAAAAAAATAAATTTTAAATGAGGGAAAAACAATTTATAAGTTAACCTTACAAGAACAAGTAAAAATTTATGGCTTGCATAAAAACTATGGTAAATTTCCAAAAGAATTAAAATATTTTTTGAGTTGTCCAGAACTTCAAAGATTAAAATATATAGGACAAAATTGTGGGTTAGATTATACCTCGTTTTTTAAAGATAACTTTTCTTATAATTACTCACGATATCATCACTCTGTTGGAGTTGCAAAATTGTTATGGAGATACACTAAAAATTATGCAATAACATTATCAGGATTATTTCATGATATTTCAACTCCGTCTTTTTCTCATGTAGTGGATTTCTACAACGGGGACTTTGTTCAACAGACTTCCACAGAAAAGAATAATAAAGATATAATTATTAACTCTAAATCAATTAATTCAAAAATCAAATTAATTGATTTAAAAATTGAAGATATATATGACTATTCTCAATATTCCATCGCAGACAATCCAACTCCAATGTTATCTGCCGACAGATTAGAATACAATCTATATATGGCTACAGCAATTGGTTCATTAACTTATAGTGATGTAAAAATAACATTAAATAGTTTAAATATAGAAACTAATGAGATCGGTCTTCCTGAACTTTGTTTTAACAATTATGAAATCGCTAAATTTTTTACAATTGCCTCAATTAATAATGGTAAATGTATGAATAGTAATGTTTCAAAGTTTTCAAAAAAATATTTATCTGTTATTTTAACATTCGCAATTAAAAATGATATACTCTCTAAAAAAGACCTTATCTCCCGAAGTGAAGAAAGTATAATCGAAATCATGAAGAAGTCAACCAATAGTCAACTAAAATCAATGCTACAAACATTTTTTAATATTGATAAAAGCAATACATTGCATCCTAAAATAGATGATAAAAAAAGATATGTGGATCCTTTAGTTAAAATAAATAATGAAATTATTCGAATTAGTAAATATAGCGGACAAATACACGAACTGATCGAAGAATATACAGGTAAATAATTAGATATATAATCATTTTATCCTGTTCAATCCTACCAATACTATCTTAACGAATGTCATTCATAAACTGTAGTGGCGAACCAAATCAAAATCCACAACGCTTTTTTATTCTTATAAAGAACAATCCAACTTACGATTGATTAACTGTTTTGTATATATTATTTCCT
>CAKSUE010000278.1 GCA_934501135.1 uncultured Eubacteriales bacterium
CCAACAAACCCTACACTATTTGTCTTGGTAGTTTTACCAGCAATATATCCTACCAAAAAAGCTGATTCCTGCGCATCAAACATAACACCGATTACATTTTCTGCAGTTCTATCTCCATATGAATTATCTGCTATTGCATATAAAACATCAGGATTTCTTCTTGCTTCATTATCCAAGGAGTCTGCCATAGCATAACCAATCCCCCAAATCAAGTTACAGCCTTGATCTGCGAGTTTATCCATATTGGTTTCATAATCTGTAGCCTGAGTAGACTCAAGATAACTTACTCTCACGTCTGATTCAAGAGAAAACTTTTGTAATCCTTCCCATGCAGACTCGTTGAAAGATTGATCATTTACTCCACCTGTATCTGTTACCATAGCAGTAAAAAAAGTATCACTGTTGGTTGAAGATCCATCTCCTCCACTACATCCTGCCGCAGAACACGCCATTACGGCAGCTAAACTCAATGCTATAAATCTTTTCATATTTTCCCTCCTGTATTTAGGATAGTGTATAAAGTGTATACTAGTGTTTACATTTAATAACTATGCTATTTCTAAAGCAATTTTCATCATATCGGTAAAGCCTATTTGGCGCTCCTCTGCTGATAACGATAAGCCTTTAAAAGGACAATCTGAAATTGTCAACAGGCATAATGCTTCCTTGCCAAGATAAGCTGCATTCATATAAAGAGCTGCTGCTTCCATTTCTACAGCAAGAACCCCCATGCCTTTCCATTTAGACAAAGCAGTCTCATCTGCATCATAAAAGGTATCTGATGACAAAATGTTTCCTACCACAGTTTTTATTCCCTGCTGTTCTCCAGACTTTACAGCTTTTGATACTAAATCATAACTTGCAATTGGGGCAAATGTTCCTGGCAACTTATATTGAGCTGCAAAGTTTGAATTCGTACATGCACCCATTCCTACAACTACATCTTTCAATTCAACCTTATCATCAAGGCTTCCTGCTGTACCAATTCTAATTATTCTGTCAACATCATAGAACTTAAATAATTCATAGGAATAAATGCCTACTGATGGCATTCCCATTCCTCCGCCCATAACAGAGACCTTTTTCCCCTTATAAATTCCTGTAAAGCCAAGCATGTTTCTTACTGTATTAAAACATTTTGCATCATCTAAAAAATTTTCTGCTATAAACTTTGCTCTAAGCGGGTCTCCCGGCATTAAAACAGTTTTTGCTATATCTCCTTTATTTGCTGAATTATGTGGCGTAGGTATATTTGCCATTCCGAATTCCTCCTGTTTTTTAATAAATAAATTCTAAAAATATAGTTTGATATCTTTATTATTAGTAATCAAGAATTATTTGAGCCTTCACTATCAAACGTATTTAATCTTGTCTTATTTAATAATAATACAAACTTATGAATTATAGGACCACCTAAAAATGCTGCTATTACCGTAATGAACCCAACTTCTCCTCCAAATAGCCATCCAAATATAAAGAACAGTAAGTCTAATATAACCTTAGTTATTTTATATGGTTTTTTTATGAAATCACTTAATACCATTGCAGCACCTGTAAATGGATCTAACCCAATATTTATCGATATAAATAATGCTATTCCAAAAAAAAGAAACAAGCAAGCTACTGCAC
>CAKSUE010000279.1 GCA_934501135.1 uncultured Eubacteriales bacterium
ATATACAGACGGTGCTTGTCTAGGAAACCCCGGTGCAGGAGGATACGGTGCTATTTTAAGATATAAAGATAATAATAAAGAAATCTCTGGCGGATATGAAAATACAACCAATAACAGAATGGAAATTACTGCAGTTATAGAAGCATTAAAGTTACTAAAAGAACCATGTAACGTAACTATTTACAGCGATTCTCAATATGTATGTAATGCAATAGCAAAGGGATGGGCAGAAAAATGGAAATCAAATGGATGGATGAGAAATAAAAAAGAACCTGCTTTAAATGCAGATTTATGGGAAAAACTTTTAAACTTAGTTAACAAGCATAAAGTTAAAATGGTATGGGTTAAGGGACATGCTGGACATCCAGAAAACGAGCGGTGTGACGTTCTGGCCGTTGAAGCCGCAAAAAGTATAAAAATATAATTTATTTTATTCACACTAATAATTTACATTATTTTACATAGAATATATCTACTACTTAAAAATTATATGTAAAAAATAAAAAACTATTGTAATGTATACCTTTTTGGTGTATATTAAAAATGGATTGAATAAAATATTTTATATAAAGGTGGTAAATATGTCTCACTTTGTTTATGTTGATAATGCAGCAACAACTGCAGTTTCTAAAGACGTTTTAGATAGTATGATTCCTTATTATACTACAAAATATGGAAATCCATCTAGCCTTTATTCTATAGGGAGAGACTCAAAAAAAGCAGTTGAAACTGCCAGAGAAAATATAGCAAAATGTTTAAATGCTCTACCTGCAGAAATTTTCTTCACTTCTGGCGGAAGTGAGGCCGATAACTGGGCTATAAAAGGAGTTGCATACGAACAAGCTTTAAAAGGGAAAAAGCACATTATTACAACTGCTTTTGAGCATCATGCAGTTTTGCATACAGTAGAATCTCTTGAAAAAGAGGGTTTTGAAATAACATATTTAGACGTACATGAAGACGGTTTGGTTAGGCCTGAAGAACTTGAAAACGCTATTAACGAAAATACCGCTCTTGTCACTATAATGTATGCAAACAATGAAATTGGTACCATCCAACCTATTTCAGAAATTGGTAAAATATGCAGAAAACATGGTGTTTTTTTTCACACCGATGCTGTTCAAGCTATAGGAAACACTCTTATTGATGTAAAGGAACAAAATATAGATCTTTTGTCTTTATCTGCCCACAAAATTCATGGTCCTAAAGGCATTGGAGCATTATATATACGTAAAGGAATTAAACTTAGAAATCTTATTGAAGGCGGCGCTCAAGAGCGCGGCAGAAGAGCTGGAACAGAAAATGTTCCAGGGATTGTGGGATTGAGTACTGCAATGCAAACCGCGTGTTCTAATATTGAAGAACGTGCAAAAAGAATATCTCATTTAAGAGACAAATTAATAGACGGGGCCTTAAAGATAAAAAGATCAAGATTAAATGGAGATCACAAGAATAGGCTTCCTGGAAATGTTAATCTTTGTTTTGAAGGCATTGAAGGTGAATCATTATTATTGATGCTTGATATGCATGGTATTTGTGCCTCATCAGGATCAGCTTGTACATCTGGTTCATTAGATCCTAGTCATGTTCTACTGGCAATTGGTCTCCCACATGAAATAGC
>CAKSUE010000280.1 GCA_934501135.1 uncultured Eubacteriales bacterium
GGATACTAAAGATATTGTGAGTGAATTGTAAAATAAATTTAAAATATTGCATATAATCCATATCTTAACTTTACAAATAAATAAGGGTGTGATAAAATTATTTATACAAAATAACCAAAATGCTGTTTTGCGTTAATTATTTTACGGTTAAGGAGGAATTACAATGAATTGTCCAAGATGCGGGAAAGAAAACCTAGGCAATGCTAATTATTGTGAGGCGTGTGGAGAAAAATTGGATGACAATGTAACTCAGGTACAAAATAATTCTAGCCTGCAGGCTAAACCTCAAATCAAAGATTATATGGTATTTTCTATTTTGACAACAATATTTTGTTGTATTCCATTTGGTATAATTGCTATTGTTTATTCATCAAATGTATCGAAATTAATAGCAGCAGGAGATTTTGAAGGTGCATCAAATGCTTCAAGAAATTCAAAGATATGGAATATAGCTGCTTTGGTAAGTGGAATTGTATTGGGTATAATTTGTATTTTATTGTCTGCAGGCGTATTTGCTTCTTTTACTTCTTTGGCAGCAAATTATTTATGATTAGTATAGGAGAACGAATATAAATATGTTTTGTAGAAATTGTGGAAAAGAAAATCTTGATAATTCCAGTTATTGTAAAGAATGTGGCGAAGAGTTACATGCTGAGATCATTGAACAGCAAGTTCAACAAGATTCAGAACAACAACCGAATTATATGCCGGATTACAGTGAAAAACCGGTGAAAAATTATATGGCATTTTCAATTATAACAACGATTCTAACAACAATATGTTGTTGTCTTCCATTTGGAATAGTGGCTGTCATTTATTCTTCTGAAGTTAATAGTCGCTTAAGAATGGGAAATATTAAAGGAGCTATTGAAGCATCTAAGAAAGCAAAAATGTGGAATATTATTTCATTATTGCTTAGCTTGCTGTTGTTTATAATTGGTATAGTTATATTTTTTGTAGGTGTTTTATCATCTATACTTTCTTCAAGAATCTATTGGCTACCTTATTTATACTTTTAATTAGTTTTTGAGGGAGATTTAAAATGATATGTCCTAAATGCGGTAAGCAATATAACGAAGATCAGAGTATTTGTGAGTTTTGTAATCAGGGTTTAATTGATAATACATATAATAAGAGCGGAGACTCTGCAGATAAAGCTGTAAGCAATTATATGGTATTTTCTGTTTTAACAACAATGTGCTGCTGTGTTCCGTTTGGAATAGTTGCTATAATTTATTCATTCAAGGTATCTAAATTATTATCTTTAGGAGATATCACAGGTGCAACAGAAGCATCTAAAAAGGCCAAAATATGGATTATAGTTGCATTAATTGTTGGAATTATAGTTGGTATAATCTATTCTATTTTAGCATTTATGGGAGTCTTCGCTTTTTACGGTTTATATTATTAGGGTTGAGTATATGATAAATATAATAAAAAAGTATCCAAGAGTATTTTTGACTATATTAATTTTTATAATGTGTATAGGAATTGTGTTTTTATACTTTAATACTCCAGGAAAATCTAATTTACTTCCTCGTTGTGTTTTTCATTCGTTAACAAAACTATATTGTCCAGGATGTGGAAGTACTAGGGTTGTGTATTCTCTAATCC
>CAKSUE010000281.1 GCA_934501135.1 uncultured Eubacteriales bacterium
CTGATGTTAGTGAACCGACTGTTATTTATGTTGATGAAAGTTCAAAAAATTCAAGTAGTGATGAATTGGAAAATAATGAAAATACAGAAGAATATGAACCAAGTGAAAATATTAAATCTAATAGTGTAATTAATATAAACACAGCATCTGCAGAAGAATTAACAAGTTTATCTGGTATTGGAGATGTTATTGCAAATCGTATTGTCGATTATAGAAATAGTAATGGAAACTTTAATAGCATAGAAGAAATAATGAATGTAAAAGGAATTGGAGAGAAAACATTTGAAAAAATAAAGGATAATATTTGTGTTTAGAACCTATGTAGATTATACTTGTATCTTCATAGGTTTTATTTATTATTATACTTAAAAATAGAGAAAATGCCTATTATGCAGCATAAACTTGATACAATTCCCAAAACTGTTGATCCCTCTATATTATTTGATGCAGATAGAAATATTGAAAGAAATAAAAAAATTATTGCTGCAATTAAGGAATAAATAGAAATGTTTTTATATGTTAACTTTTTCATTTGTAGATTTTTCCCCCTCTTT
Source organism: uncultured Eubacteriales bacterium (assembly GCA_934501135.1). Lineage (GTDB taxonomy): Bacteria > Bacillota > Clostridia > Oscillospirales > Acutalibacteraceae > HGM12814. Next base: position 555 of record CAKSUE010000281.1, read on the forward strand.
GATAGAATATAAATTATTTGCAATTACTGCGAAGTCTTCTAACGTTAGTTGTTCGGCTCTTAAATTATTAGTTATATTAGAAGCATCCAAAACGTCAGAAATAACCTTTTTAGGTAGAGATAAACCTGCCGATAAAGAGTTTAAAATTGTTTTTCTTCTTTTAGAAAAACTTGCTTTAATTATATCAAATAAAAGTTTTTCATTTTTTACTGAGACATGAGGATTTTTAAGTAAATTAAGTTTTATAACAGCAGAGTCTACATTTGGTGCAGGTAAAAAACTTCCTCTAGAAACATTGAAAAGTATTTTAGGATCTGAATAATATCTTACAGCTAAACTTATGGCACCAGAATTCCTAGATCCAGGTTCTGCGCATATTCTTTCTGCTGCTTCTTTCTGAACCATAACAGTGATAGATTCAATAGGTAGCTTTTCCTCAAGTAATTTCATTATTACAGGAGAGGTGATATAATAAGGCAAATTAGCGCAAACAAATACACGTTGATTTGGAAACTCTTTATCAATAAGACCTTTGATATCAGTTTTTAATATATCGGAATTTATAATTTTAACGTTTTTAAATTTATGTAATGTTTCGTCTAAAACAGGAATTAATCGTTTGTCAAGCTCAACAGAAACAACTTTATTAGCCAAAGAAGCTAGCTCAAATGTAAGTACACCTATGCCAGGGCCTATTTCTAATACGGCATCGTTTTCAGTAACACCGCAGCTTCTAGCCATTTTAGGACAAATATTAGGGTTGATTAAAAAGTTTTGGCCCATAGATTTGGAAAAGTTAAATCCATGCCGAGAGAGAATTTCTTTAATATTTGATATATTACTAAGTTCGCTCATGATACCTCCAAGTAAAAAAACTAAATTTTAAATAATTATATCATAAGTTACTATAATTACAAATGTATTTAAGCTATAAACGACTCATTGTCCAGTTAACATAATTATCAGTTCACAAATAATATCAATTATTATCAAAAATATTGAATAAATTGTATTAAAATGATACAATTAGATATCAGAGGTGAGTGTTAGAAG
>CAKSUE010000282.1 GCA_934501135.1 uncultured Eubacteriales bacterium
CCATTATCCACCAAACATTTATCCCCCAAATAAATACTAAGTGGAACTCTATCTAACCAATTAAAACCATCATAGGCATTTGTATAATCGCAACAACTATCCCCGATAATTTTATATTTCATTACTGTCCTCTTTTCCTTTTATCTTTGTTTGCCATAATAGAACAAAGCAATTGTGCCAGGACCAGAATGAGCACCAATAACAGGGCCAACATAGTTTATTATTACATCTTTTACATTCATACGTTTTTTAACTAAGTCGGCAACATATTCAGCATCTTCATAACAATCGCCATGGCTAATAAATATTGTTTGCTCCTCAGGATTTATAACATTCTTTTCCATATAGTTAACTAAACTTTCAAGCGAATCTCTTCTTCCTCTCGCTTTAGAGATATTAACAAGATGTCCTTCATTATCTACATGTAATACAGGTTTAATATGAAGTACTGTTCCAAAAATTGCAACAGCTGATGATATTCTGCCTCCCCTTTTAAGATGATGCAAATCATCAACCGTAAACATATGGCATATATGAAGCTTGTTATTTTCACAAAAATCCCTAACTTCATCAATAGTTTTACCCGCTTGTTTTTCTTTTGCCGCTAAATATACAAGCATACCTTGCCCCAAAGATGCACATAAAGTGTCTACTGTATAAACTTTTCTCTCTGAATATTTTTCTGACAACTCTTTTGAGGCAATTTTTGCAGCATTATAAGTGTTACTAAGCCCAGATGAAAAAGATAAACAAAGCACGTCTTTTCCCATCTTTAAGTATTTTTCCATTTCATTTAAAAAAGCATCTACATTTACCGCAGAAGTCTTTGCAGGTTCTCCTTCTCTTAACATTTTATAAAATTTAGTAAACTTTATGTCACGTTCATCTAAATAATTTTCATATTCATTGTTTTTTATACTTACACTTAATGGTAAAACAGATATTTGAAATTCCTTTGCAATCTCTGATGGTAAATCGCATGATGAGTCAGTCATTATAACAAATTCATTCATTAAAAAGGTCTCCTTATAAATTCATGGTAAATATTAAGTTATCAATGATAACTATCTATATAATTATACTACAATTTCTACCATAAGTCAATCTGCATATACGTTATTTGATTTAATATAGCTTAACTTAATCGAGCTTTAACTATGATTTAAACACACTTTTAACTTCATTAGTTATTAATTCGAAATTCTCTTCGTTATATTCTAAATCCCCATTTGCAATCAAAAGTGCTGCACCATATATTATTGATTTTATAATAAAAGTTTTTCTTTTTTCAGTAGATCTGTCCATATTTGTCTGAGCACAATACCTACGTATTAATCTTCTTGCGCTTATACTTATATCATGTTTTAATTCCCCACCCTTATCATTATTTAAGGAATCATTCCATAGTACTATAGGTATGAAGTGAGGAAATTCTACAAAAAAACGTATATATTCCATTATCATTTCAAAAAGCTGCGTTTCTACATCATCCGGATATTTTTCCTTTATTCTTTCCTGCCTAACATACCATCTTTCATTAATATATTTATTAATAGAATTTATAAAGTCTTCTTTATCTTTAAAATGTTTAAACGGTGCAGCAC
>CAKSUE010000283.1 GCA_934501135.1 uncultured Eubacteriales bacterium
TAAAAAAAACACGTACAGTTATTTTTGGAAAAATAAACTATGTATTAAACTCATTTACAAAAATAGATGAAGATTTATTTGAAGAACTAGAAGAAATACTTATTATGGGAGATGTAGGAGTTAAGACTGCTGAATATATATGCAATGAACTTAGAACACAAGTGAAAAAACAAGGGATAAAGGATCCTAATGAAATACAGGGACTTTTAAATTCTATAATTTCAGATATTTTAAGAGGGGGACAAGAACTTAATATTAGAACAAAACCTTCAGTAATTCTTGTTATAGGAGTAAATGGCGTTGGTAAAACTACGACTATAGGAAAAATGGCAGCAGATTTACAAAGGCAAGGAAAGAAAGTTATTCTTGCGGCTGCAGATACATTTAGAGCTGCTGCTATTGATCAGCTTGTTATTTGGGCAGATAGGGCAGGAGTAGATATTGTAAAGCAGAATGAAGGGTCTGATCCAGCTGCTGTTGTATTTGATGCTATATCGGCCGCTAAATCGAGAAATGCAGATGTTATTATATGTGATACTGCAGGACGTCTCCATAATAAGAAAAATCTTATGGGAGAGCTTGAAAAAATAAGAAGAATAATAGACAGAGAATTGCCAGATGCGGATAAAGAAATTTTACTAGTTCTTGATGCTACAACAGGTCAAAATGCCGTAAATCAAGCAAGAGAGTTTAAAAGTATTGCTGGGATAACAGGCATTGTTTTAACAAAGCTTGATGGAACAGCTAGAGGTGGAGTTGTATTAGCTATAAAGAATGATTTGGATGTTCCTGTTAAATATATCGGTGTAGGTGAGGGAATTGACGACCTGCAACCATTTAACCCCGATGATTTTACTGATGCATTATTTGCAGTAGACTAATAGAATATTACAGGAGGAAAAACATGAAGTTTATACTTGCAACTAACAATAAAGACAAATTAAAAGAAATGAAAAAGATATTGCTTCCTTTAAATATAGAAGTAGTATCTGCAAAAGATTTGGGAGTAAGTCTAGAAAATGTTGAAGAAACAGGAAAAACTTTTGAAGAAAATTCAAGATTAAAGGCTTTAGCTGCATTAAAGTTAACCGGGTTACCTTCAATTGCAGATGACTCTGGTCTTGTGGTAGATGCATTAAACGGAGAGCCGGGGATATATTCAGCTAGATATGCAGGAGAAAATGCGACATATAGTTCAAATGTTGATAAGTTATTATTAAATATGAAAGATATCCCATATAATTGCAGAACGGCTAAATTTGTATGTACAATTTGTTGTCTATTTCCAGACGGAAACGAAATTTGCGTCCGCGGAGAATGCAATGGTCATATAGGTTTTGAAAGAGCCGGAGAAAGTGGTTTCGGATATGATCCTGTCTTTATTACTGAAAGTGGAAAAACATTTGCAGAAATAAGCTTAGAGGAAAAGTCTAAAATTAGTCATAGAGGAAGAGCTTTAGAACAATTTGTTAAAGAATTAAATAAAAAGATGTTAGGAGATTAAGATGTTAAATAGTAAACAAAGAGCATATTTAAGAGGCTTGGCAAATTCAATAGATACAATATTAATGATCGGTAAAGGTGGAATGAGTGA
>CAKSUE010000284.1 GCA_934501135.1 uncultured Eubacteriales bacterium
GAGGTCTGCAAAACCTTTATTCCCCAGTTCGAATCTGGGTGGTGCCTCCAAGAAAACACCTTGCATTTTGTAAGGTGTTTTTTTATAAGTTTATAAATAATATTATAAATGTAATATCTAAGAATAACTGATAAATTTATTAATGTGTAGATATATAGGTAAGTGTAAAATAAAAACTGCTGATTAACAATCAGCAGTTTTAGATAATTTAACCAGCAATTATAAAAGGTTTTAATTCGTCTATAAATTGTTGAGGACATTCTCCTTCAACTTCTAGCTCTATTGGTTTTGAAAGGTCAAGGCTAAATATTCCCATTATAGATTTTCCATTTACTATATATTTTTCAGAATGGAGATTTATAGGGAAGTTATAGTTGTTGGCTAAGTTAACAAATTTCTTTACAATATCTATGCTTGACAATGAGATAATCGCAGTGTACATTCTCGTTCCCTCCATGTACTAATAAAATTGATTTAATTTAAATATAGCAGCAAAAATGAGTTTGGTCAAGGTAAATTAGGGAAAAAATCGTTATTTTTTATATATCTAGTTATATTTTTAAATATATACCAAATTTTTTGTGTTTGTATTTCATAATTTGTGTAGAAAGAGTTGATTGGAAAATGAAAGTTTATATAATAACATTAGGATGTAAAGTGAATCAGTATGAATCAGAGGTGATGTTAGAACTATTTTTAGATTCCGGGTTCGAAAAAGCTAATAAAATAGAAAGTGCTGATGTTATTATTATTAATTCATGCACAGTTACGGCTACAAGTGATCAAAAAGTGAGACAAATGATAAACAGAACAAAGGAAAGAAATGCTAATGCTATTATAGTATTAACAGGATGTATGCCACAGGCGTTTCCTGAAGTGGTTAATACATTAGATAATGTAGATATTATTCTAGGAAATACTAATAGATCTAATGTATTTGATTCAGTTATAAGCTTTATGTCAAATCATCAAAGGATTGTTGATATACAACCACACCGCAAAGTAGATAGCTTTGAAAAGATGAGTGTAGCAAAATTTCATGGACGAACAAGGGCGTTTGTCAAGATAGAAGATGGATGCAATAGATTTTGCTCATATTGTATTATTCCGTATGCTAGAGGACGTGTAAGGTCTAAAAGCTTAAGTGATTTAGAGAACGAAGTATTAAGGTTGTCTAAAAGTGGCTATACAGAAGTGGTTTTAGTGGGAATAAACTTGTCTGCATATGGACAAGACATAGGGATGCATTTATGTGACGCAGTTGAAACTGCCTGTAGAGTAGAGAATATAAAGAGAGTAAGGTTAGGCTCTTTAGAGCCAGAAAAAATGGATTACGGAGTATTAAAGCGTCTATCGTTACAAGAAAAATTGTGTCCTCAATTTCATCTTTCTTTGCAAAGTGGATGTGATAGCACTCTTAAAAGAATGAATAGGCACTATAATACATACGAATACTATGAAATAGTTAGCAATATAAGGGGGTTATTTAAAAATCCTTCTATAACAACTGATGTTATGGTTGGTTTTCCTGGAGAAAGTGAAGAGGAATTTAATCAGTCGTTAGAGTTTGTAAAGAGTGTAGGAT
>CAKSUE010000285.1 GCA_934501135.1 uncultured Eubacteriales bacterium
ATTAAATACTGCCTGCGTACCTACTATTTGTGATGTAGGTGTTACCAAAGGAGGAGAGCCTGCATCTTTTCTAACTTTTGGTACTTCGTTTAAAACTTCTTGCAATTTATCTTCTTTGCCTGCTTGCTTAAGCTGAGATAAAAGATTGGAAAGCATTCCTCCCGGTACCTGATAGATAAGTGCATTTGCATCTGTTGCCAGCATCTTTGGATCAAGCAGACCGCTATCAATATATTTCTTTCTTAGTGTCATAAAATAACTTCTTATTTCATTTAATAAAACTAAATCTAAACCTGTATCATACTGCGTACCCTCTAATGCCGCTACCATAGATTCTGTTGGTGCATGAGAAGTTCCAAGTGCTAATGGTGACATAGCAGTATCTATAATATCAGCACCGGCTTCTATTCCTTTCAGTAGGCACATAGAAGCTAAACCAGAAGTATAATGTGTATGCAACTGTAATGGAAGTTTGACGTTTTTCTTTAAATCCTTAACCAATGATTCAGTCTCATAAGGAGTAATTAACGCAGCCATATCTTTAATACAAATAGAATCTGCACCAGCTTCCATTATACGTTTTGCATAATCAATATAATATTCATGATTGAAAACAGGGCCAGTTGTGTAAGATATTGCAACTTGAACATGTGCACCTTCTTTTTTGGCTGACTTTATCGCAACTTCAAGGTTTTTTATATCATTAAGGGCATCAAAGATTCTTATAATATCAATCCCATTTGCAACAGACCTTTGAACAAAATATTCTAAAACATCATCTGCATAATGTCTATATCCTAGCATATTCTGTCCTCTAAAAAGCATTTGAAGCTTTGTATTTGGGCACTTATCCCTAATAACTCTTAATCTATCCCATGGGTCCTCATTTAAAAATCTAAGACAAGAATCAAATGTTGCTCCTCCCCAACACTCTAATGAATGAAAACCAACTTTATCAAGTTTATCTAATATAGGAAGCATATCATCCAGAGACATCCTTGTTGCTATTAAAGACTGATGAGCATCACGCAACACTGTTTCTGTAACTAATATTTTCTTTCTTTTCATATTTCGCATGTCACTCTATTATTAAAAAATAATAAAGTAAAATTCATGCCCACACCTACCCTTCAGTTAAAGCTATAATAAAATAACTACTTTATAAAGACCAGTGGTGAACCGGATTCCACATTTTCACCTTTACTTACATTCACACTTTCAATTATTCCATCTTTAGGAGAAATAATCTCATTTTCCATTTTCATTGCTTCTAAAATAAGGAGGACTTTCCCTGCTTTTACAGTATCTCCCTTGCTAACATTAACTGAGAGAATAGTTCCAGGCATAGGTGCATTAATACTTTCGGCATCAGAAGACGGTGAAAAGGCTTTAGTCTTTTGTGATTCTTTAGGTTGAGGTTTTGATTGCGATTTAACCTCAGCCTTAGGTTGAGTATCTTGTAGTGCACTTGTCTCTAACATCGTTTCATCCATATCCTCAACCTGAACGTTATATTCAACTCCATTAACGGTTACCTTTAGATTTTTCATATAGTTTCCTCCAAAATGATTGACAAAATATTAT
>CAKSUE010000286.1 GCA_934501135.1 uncultured Eubacteriales bacterium
TCTCTTTGCTGTTCAAAATATTGAGTTCCTGATCTTGGCGTCCCAGCTATATGCTTCCATCCACTATCTTCAAATAAAGCACGGTAATTCAAAAATTCGTCTACTGATTTAAATATTCTATAATCTGTCTTAATTTTCACATCACGTGGTTCCTCTTTTTTTAACTTATAACAACTAAAACAAACACTTTGAAAAACCCACCCTTTTTTACTCATCTGCTGGAGCCATTCTTCTTCTTTTTCTGCTCGTATAAATACTTTAAATTTTATCATTGTTTCATCTCCTTTTCTAATATACATATCATGTGTTTCATTCTTTGGTAGTCATCTTCCAATACACTTTTTCCTAACGGAGTTAATGTATATAATTTTCTTCTTGCATCATCACTCTTAACTGAAACAATTAGACCTTTTTTCAATAAATTTTCTATAGCTCCATACATCGTCCCTGCAGCCAACCTCACCTGACCTCCACTTAACTCTTCTATCTTTTGCATTATAGCATAGCCATGCATAGGTGTTCTTACTGCTAAAAGTATATAAAAGAATGTTTCAGTAAGCGGTAAGTTACTATTTCTATTCAAAGAAATGCCTCCTTTAACTATACAGTTAAACTGTATAGTTACATTATATATAGCAATACTGTATATGTCAATACTTTCTTTTAAAATTTATTTATAAATTTTCAGAAATAAAGCATTAATAAGCGGTACCCTCATGTCGCGTGAGTTTCTTCATAAAAAAATAGCCCTTACGGTCAGACCGTAAAGGCTATTTTTATAATTTATTATCTTTGATTTAGACTTTTTAAAAGTCCACCCGCTCTTATTATGTTTTGAATAAATTCCGGAAATGGCTCTGCTTGATACATTTTATTTTTTGTCTTATTAAATATAATCCCTGTATCAAAATCTACTTGAATTTCGTCCTTATCATCAATATCTTTAGAAGCCTCATCACATTCTAATATTGGCAAACCTATGTTAATAGCATTTCTATAAAAAATTCTCGCAAATGTCGATGCAATAACACAACTTACTCCAGAAGCCTTAATCGCTATAGGGGCATGTTCCCTGGAAGAACCACAGCCAAAATTTTTACCTGCAACAATTATATCTCCCTTTAAAACTTTTTTTGCAAAATCTTTATCTATATCTTCCATGCAATGTTTACCCAATTCATTATGTGATGAAGTATTTAAATATCTAGCGGGAATTATCACATCAGTATCGATATTATCACCAAATTTATGTACATATCCATTAGCATTCACTCAAATACCCCCATTTAAAATTATTTCTCCTAAGAATGTTAAATCTATAGTAATTCTGCATCCTCACAAATCGCTAATTTAGATCTATTAAGTATAACCGTTTCATTTCCTATAATACTAAATTCATCACTGTTATCTGAACAATCTAGAGCATCAAATCCGAGAATAGTAGCCATAAATCCACGGTTTGTAATTAGTCTTCTATTAACGTTATCCGGGTTAAATCCGAATACAAGGATTTCACTTTCAGGGAACTCATCATAATGCTTCGATATAACAATATGTCTAATTGTATCTATATCAACTATTG
>CAKSUE010000287.1 GCA_934501135.1 uncultured Eubacteriales bacterium
GTCTTATCTTGCAGAACTTGTAGGTGTTTCACGCAATACTATCAGCTCTATTGAAACAGGTCAGTTTAATCCCACAGCTAAGCTGGCGTTAATTCTGTGTATAGCATTAGATAAGAAGTTTGAAGACCTATTTTATTTCGATTAATAATATGTCGGCTAAAGATCTTTATATCTATTAAGATATACAGATCTTTAATCTATTTCAATATATTCACTTATTTCTTTAGCTGAGTTCAAAAGATTTTCAGATTCATTTTTATTTAAAGGAATCTCTAATATTCTTTCTACACCATTTCTTCCAACTATAGAAGGTAACCCCATACAAACTCCGCTTATTCCATATTCACCTTCTACAAGAGTAGAAACTGGTATAACCGATTTTTCATCACGAACAATACATTCAACTATTCTTAATGCAGCCATCGCAATAGCATAATATGTGGCACCTTTAGAATCTATAATTTTATATGCACTTTCTCTAACATAATTATAAATATTATAAATGTTCTCCATAGATATAGATTTTCCAGATAAATTACAAAAATCTTTAAGATCTATACCCGATATATTTGCACTGCTCCAAACGGCGAGCTCACTATCTCCATGTTCACCAATTATAAATGCATGAACATTTCTACTGTCGACCCCAAGTTGCTCTCCAACCAGATATTTAAGTCTAGCAGTGTCTAAAACAGTACCAGAGCCAATAACCCTATTTTTAGGAAACCCAGACATCTTTAATGTGAAATATGTTAATATATCAACAGGATTAGAAAGAATTAAAAGTATACATTCTTTGTTTCTTTTTGTTATTTCAGGTATTATAGATTTTAGTATATCCGTATTTTTTTTAACTAAGTCCATCCTTGTCTCGCCGGGTTTTTGATTTGCACCTGCAGCAATAATTATAAGAAAACAATCTGCAATATCATCATAGCTACCTGCATATACTTTAACAGGTTTTGCAAATGGTATCCCATGATTGATATCCATTGCCTCCCCTTCAGCCTTTCTATGATTTGTATCTATCAATACTAACTCTGAAAAAACACCGTTTTCAATAAGTGTAAAAGCAGTTGTAGCGCCAACAAGTCCACAACCGATTATTGCGCATTTTTGTATATTAATCATCTTAATTACCTCTCATTTTTTTAAATTAGAAATTAAATTTTGGCCGTTCTATTTTTTTTATCATTACCTAATTTTTTAGAATAATACTAGTGAGATTTTTAAGTATGAGTAATATTTATATTTTTGCAATTGGTATAAATATCTATAGTGGTGGTAGATGAACCAATATAAAGCAAGAAGCTTAGAAGATAAATAAATTAGTGTTACAAATAATAATTATAGTCCGTAACGGTACGATAGAAACAGAATGGAGATACATCAGAAGATGTATCTCCACACTTTGCAAATTCTCTATTGTTTCTCATTGGTCAAAATGAGAAACATTTAATATTTTAAATTTCATTTCTACCTTCAATTGCCCTAGATAATGTTACCTCATCAGCATATTCAAGATCTCCACCAACAGGAATGCCATAAGCAAGACGAGTCACC
>CAKSUE010000288.1 GCA_934501135.1 uncultured Eubacteriales bacterium
GTAATATCCTGAACTTAAAACATATGTACCTAAAAGAATTCTATGTTTAACCTCAAGACCAAATCCTTCACTTCTTGTTTTACAAATCATTTCGTCTATATTTTTATAGTTTTCTGTTCTGTATCCGTATCTTATACCGTCATACCTTCCAAGATTAGATGACGCTTCTGCACAAGCTAAAATATAGTAAACTGCCAATGAATACTTGTCCATAGGTAAGCTAATATCAAGAATTTCTGCTCCTAATGATTTATATATCTCTATAGACTTCTCTATTTTTTCCCTTACGTCATCCCTAATGTCTTCAAGGTATTCTTTTGCAACACCAATTTTAATACCTTTTATATCATTTCTAAGATTTTTAACAGTAGAAGCACCTTTGTTACCAACAGAGGTTGAATCTTTTTTATCATACTTTGAAATTGCATCAAATACAATAGCTGCATCTTCAACAGATGTAGTTATAGGACCTATTTGATCAAAACTTGAAGCAAATGCTATTAAGCCAAACCTTGAAACTGTACCATAGCTTGGTTTTAGCCCAACAATACCACAAAAGCTTGCTGGTTGTCTTATAGAGCCACCTGTGTCGCTACCTAAAGAATAAACAGAAAGATTTCCTGCAACTGAACTTGATCCTCCTCCTGAACTACCACCAGCTACATGGCTAGTTTCATGTGGATTTCTAGCACCACCAAAAATGGATGTTTCACAAGAAGAACCCATGGCAAACTCGTCCATATTGTTTTTTCCTAATAAAATACCATTTTGATTTTTAATTATTTCCCATACTGTTGCATCATATATCGGCTTATAATTTTGTAACATCTTAGAGCAACATGTGGTATTTATATTTTTGGTAGATATATTGTCCTTCAAAGACATTGGTATGCCTTCCAAAGGAGCAAGCTCTTCCCCGTCCTTAATCCTTTTATCAACTTTTCTAGCTGTATCTAAAGCAATATCGCTTGTTTTATATACATATGAATTTAAAATTCCATCGTATTCTTCTATTACATCAATATACTTTTGAGTAAGTTCCTCGCACGAAATTTCTTTTTTGTTTAAAAGTTCCTGAATATATTTAATCTGGGATACTGGTTTCGACATATAAACCCTCCATTTTTATCCTTTAAGTAATGTTATCTTCTTTTTCTCACAACGAAAAATCCATCTTCTCCGCCATTAACATTCTTTAATATTTCTTCTCTATCGTAAGACTCTTCAACAGCATCTTCCCTAAACACGTTAGATAAATTGCTGACATTATCAAATTCTATCTCCATCTTATCTCCGTCATTTATCGCATCTGCAAAATCTACAATTTTTGCCATTTCTTTAGTTAAATGATCTAATTCTTTGTCATCAATAGAAATTTTTGCAAGCTTCGCTAATTTTAAAATATCCTCTCTTGAAACCATACTGTATGACACCACCTTTCTTTAATTTCTTAAAAACTCATAAAAGCCTCCTGTTAATATTATTAATATCAGAAGGCTTTTTACTCTATTAATCTCTTATTTTTATATGAACATCTCGCAACTGTTGTTCACTTACACATG
>CAKSUE010000289.1 GCA_934501135.1 uncultured Eubacteriales bacterium
TTAGCAAGGTTTAATCGTATTTTACCCTTATCAACTAACAAAGCCAAATCTTTCAACTGAGACGCAGATATTTTAATCTCAAATTTTTCTTTTTCCTCATCATTTTCAAGATATTTAAATATTTGACCTATTATTAGGTTGGATACTATTTTTTTATTTTCTATTCCATCGCTAGAGAAATCAAAAAACTCCGATATTTTTTTATACTTTATCAAAAGGGACGCATCAAGTTTAGATAGTCCAAAATTATCAATATATCTTTTTAACTTAACACTAGGGTTTTCGGGAAGTATATTCTTTAATTCATTTATTCTTTCTTGAGAAACCTCTATTGTAACTAAGTCTGGTTCCCTAAAATATCTATAGTCATTAGCATCCTCTTTACCCCTCATGCTCAAAGTCACATTATTCTTTTCATCATATCTTAATGTTTCTTGATAGATTTCTTCTCCATTTTCAATCGCATCAATCTGCCTTTTATATTCATATTCCATAGCTTTAGTCATAAAGGTAATTGAGTTCATATTCTTTATTTCCGTTCTTGTTCCAAACTCTTTATCCCCTTCTTTTCTAATGGAAATGTTAACATCGCATCTCATTGAACCTTCTTGCATCCTACAGTCTGAAACACCTATATGTTTCATTATAAGTTGCAGTTTCTCAACATATTCTTTAGCCTCATCTATGCTTCTTATATCAGGTTCTGTAACTATTTCTATAAGAGGGACTCCTCCTCTATTATAATCTATAAAAGTATCTCCCATATGATGTATGAGTTTTCCAGCATCCTCTTCTATATGGATACGGTTAATTCTTATTTTTCTTCCATTTGAAAGTTCTATATATCCATTTTTGCATAATGGCATATCATATTGAGATATCTGATATGCCTTAGGAAGATCAGGATAAACATAGTTTTTTCTATCCATTTTAGAAATCTTACTAATCTCACAATTTGTTGCAAGACCTGCCATTATAGCATAATCCACAACCTTTTCATTTAACTTTGGAAGGGTTCCCGGTAAACCAATGCATATAGGGCAACAATGTGTGTTCTGATCTCCACCAAACTCAGTTGTGCAGGAGCAAAATATCTTTGTATTTGTAGATAGTTCGATATGAGTCTCTAGCCCTGCTACCAATTCATATTTCATAATTTTAATCCTTCTCCCCTAGCTTAATTATCCTTTTATTGAGTTTCACGCCCATATCCGGAGACTTAAAAAGAGTATCTCTAGTAACAGATTCAAAAGCATATGCAATGTTAAGAATTTTTGCTTCCTCAAATCTATTACCAATAAGTTGAAGCCCTACAGGTAGTCCTTCTTCATTAAACCCACAAGGTATTGAAACAGCCGGCAATCCTGCTATATTTACAGGCACTGTACATAAATCACTCTTATATGTTTCAATTGGTTTGCTTGATGTATATCCTTGTTTAAATGATGTAATTGGACTTGTTGCTGTTAATATAACATCACATTTAGAAAAGGCCTCTTTAAATGCATTTACAACTGCGCCTCTAAGTTTTTGGGCTTTTTTATAATATGCATCGTAATAT
>CAKSUE010000290.1 GCA_934501135.1 uncultured Eubacteriales bacterium
GTTATACCGTTTCTGAAATCTCCTGCTGATATCATTGCTTTTCCTCCAATATAAAATTATCTAATTGACATTCTAACCTAAATTCTCAATTTTTTCAAGGACTATTTTAAATTATAGTATAATTAATTGTTTATTTATGGTTGTAAGGTTTTCGTATCCATATTCATTTACAAGAATCATATCCTCAATTCTAACCCCAAATTTATTTGGAAGATAAATTCCGGGTTCAACTGTCATCACCATACCTGGTTTTAAGATAGATTTACAGTTATAAGAAAAAGAAGGACTTTCATGCTCTTCTATACCAATGCTATGTCCGGTAGAATGCCCGAAGCCCCCCTCATATCCAGAAGAGTATATTATATCTCTTGCTATTTTATCTACTTCAGAGCATATAATTCCAGGCTTTATAGATTCAATTGCCTTTATCTGAGCCTTTAAAACTATATCATAAATATGTTTTTGTTCATCACTTACATTTGAAACAGCTACGGTTCTAGTCATATCACTACGATAACCCTCATAAACAGCTCCCATATCAATAGTAACAAAATCCCCTTTTTCTATTTGTTTGTTAGATGGCACACCATGGGGAAGAGAGCTATTTTTACCAGATACTACTATTAAATCGAAAGCTAGTTTTTCAGCTCCGAATTTTTTCATCTGGAATTCCAATTCTAAAGATATTTCCCTTTCAGAAACTCCGGGTTGAATTTTATTTAAAGTGTTATTAAAAGCTTTTTCAGCGATTTTTTGAGCCGTTTTCATCTTATCTATTTCTTCGGGAGACTTTATCATACGGATTTCATTTATAATTTTGTCTAAAGTTCTATTTAAATGAGTCTTAACGTTATTATTTTCCAGTATTTCTTTTAAGGTATTAGCTTGTGTCAATGTGATAGAGTCGCTTTCTAATAATGTTGATTTTAGATGATGTTTTTTAATCAAACTAGAAAGAGTTTCATCAAGCCTATTAAATAAAATCACTTCACAGTTGTGACAATTTTTTTTAGCAGCTTCAATATACCTAAAATCTACTAATAAATATGATATCTCCTTGGTAACTAGCATATAGCCAAGAGATGAACTAAAATTAGAAAAATATCTTCTATTATGATTAGAAGTTATTATAGCGGAGTCTATTTGTTCACTAATATTTAGATTTTCTAGTTTATTTGATAATTCCTGTATCTTATTCATTTTTATTGTCCTTTATATTAATTCTTTTATAGCATCTATAGCAAGAAAATAGCTTGTTTTTCCGAATCCGGTGATTTGACCAGCACATACATCTGCGATAACAGATTTTTGTCTGAAAGGTTCTCTGGAATATATATTTGACATATGAACCTCCACAAATGGTATTCTTACAGATGCAATGGCATCTCTAAGTGCATAGCTATAATGTGTAAGTGCACCTGCATTTATTATTACACCTTCAAATTTACCTCTTGTTTCATGTATTTTATCTATTAATGCACCTTCCCAGTTAGACTGAAATACTTCAACATCTAGTCCAGCTTTATCAGCATAGTCTATTAT
>CAKSUE010000291.1 GCA_934501135.1 uncultured Eubacteriales bacterium
CTTATAAGCTACGTAGGAAAGAAAGTATAGCTATAGCAGAGATTATTGAAAAGTTTAACAAAAAAGAAAATTATAAAGAAATATGAAAAAGGCATTAATTGTTGGAGGAGCTAATGGTATTGGACTTGCTATTGCAACTCAATTAGCAAAATGTGATGATTATGAAAAGATATACATATTAGATAAGGCTGTAGTTGCAGACGAATTTCTTCATTCAAAGTTTGTGAGTATAATGTTCGATTTGGCATCAGAAGACTACACTATTTTTGATAGTTTTAAGGATGTAGATACATTAGTGATAACGGCAGGCTTTGGTAAGCTAAACCTGTTTAAGGATGTTCCTGAACAGTATATTTCGAATTCTTTTACAGTAAATTCTATAGCTCCAATTCGAATTATTCATCATTTTATGGATAAGTTGTTAAATGATAAAGATTTCTACTGTGGGATTATGGTAAGTATAGCAGGATTCATGTCTTCACCTTTCTTTGCTGTTTATGGTGCGACAAAGGCAGCTCTTAAAATCTTTATAGAAAGTGTAAATGTTGAGCTTGAAAAGAGTGGTAGTTGTAATCGTATCCTTAATGTGTCACCAGGATCAATAAAAGGTACTAGCTTTAATAATGGGAAGACTGATTTAACAGCTTTAGAAATTTTAGCTAGTGATATAATAAAGAATTTAAAGGCAAAAAATGACCTTTTTATCCCTAATTATGACGAGATCTATAAAGATGTACTTGCACGTTACCAATCTGATTTTAGGGAAGAAGGAAGACATAGTTATGATTATAAAATAAATTCAAATCGTATTGCTGTACAATAAAACAGTTTTTTTTGTAAATGGTTTACTCTTTTATTAAGAAAGCTGAAGAAAATCTGTTATATAATATATGAAATTATTTTCTAAATCCTATCTTGAAATTGGAAAGGTTGGATTGTTTGAAGTGTTGATAGCTATGTATCCAATTATTGCTGGATATGCTTATGGAATGATTCACCTAAATGATATAATGCTTTTTATACTATGTATAATGGCATACAGGAAAACGCATTTGTTAAGACAATATAAACATTTAAAGATCCTTGCGATATTAATTGTTTTACATGAAGCGTTCTTATGGTTTTACCTTCCTGATAAGCCTCTATATATGTTAAACAATACATTAAGTATTCTCTTGTGTATTTTATCTATATCAATTATTGTCCCGGCGATAGATTTTAAAAAATATATTCATTCTATAGTTTTAATATCTATTATATGTACAATTGGCTTAGTTTATCATTTTTTGTTAGTTAAAACGGGGCATACTGTAACGCCCATTAAATTGCCGTTCTTGCCAGACTTACCGAAAACATCGAGACTATATGAAGTTGGTGATAGGCCTGTATCATTTTTTTGGGAACCTGCAAGCTATGCAAATTATATGCTTATTCCGATGATGTATTTTCTCATTAGAAGGAAATTCTTAATTGTTGCAGCTATAATGCTTGCTTTGTTCCTGTCAACATCAAGTACAGGAGTAATGCTCTCTTTAATAA
>CAKSUE010000292.1 GCA_934501135.1 uncultured Eubacteriales bacterium
GGCTTTGTTAGTTGATAAGGGTAAAATAAGATTAAACCTTGCTAAATCTGTTCTCGATAAAATGATTGAGACAGGTAAAGATGCAAAGGAATTTATTTCTGAGTCTGATATGGGAAACATAACTGAAGAAACTATTATTGAATTGTGTAATAAAGCTGTAACAGAAAACGAAAAGGCAGCAAACGATTATAAAAATGGAAAAGAGAAAGCCTTAAAATCCCTAGTAGGTTTTGTTATGAAATCGACTAAAGGACGAGCCAATGCATCATTTACTGAGAAGACATTGATAGAGATTCTGAAAAAATAAAAACCAGGCATTATTGCCTGGTTTTTTGCTTCTTAAGCTAAAATCTTTTTACTGTTTAAAAAAGAAATTGCCTGGTTAGCAGATATGGCACCATCAGATGCAGCAGTTACAAGTTGTCTAAGTTGTTTATCTCTGCAATCGCCAGCGACATAAACAGCCTCTAAATTTGTTTTACATGTCTCGTTAGATTTAAAATATCCCTGAGGAGTTAAATCCAGTTGACCTTCAAATATTTTATTATCCGGTTCATATCCTATTGAGATAAAGACTCCATCGACAGGCATATTAAAAATTTCTTTTGTACTTGTGTTTTTCAATATCACAGAAGTTACTCTTTGATTTCCTACTATTTCCTCAACAGTATGCTCCATTTTTGTTTCAATATTTTGTTTGTTTAAAAGCGCGTTAACCAGAGAATTTTCCCCTCTAAAATGAGGTTTTCTAACTGCTATAGTAACTTTATTACATATGTTTGAAAGATATAATGCATCCTCCAAAGCAGTGTTGCCTCCACCTACAATAAGAACATTTTTGTTTTTGAAAAATGCACCGTCACAAGTTGCACAATATGAAACTCCTCGACCGGTAAACTCAGGCTCACCTTTGCAACCAAGATTACGTCTTTTTATTCCCACAGATATAATAACAGTTTTGCTTTTATATTCATTTTTAGCTGATCTTAATGTTTTTACAGGTCCTTTAAGATCAACGCTATTTATCTCATCAAATATAAATTTACAGCCCAGACTTTTTACCTGCTCATAAGTTGACTGTGATAAGTCGAATCCACTAACTTTATTTATTCCGGGATAATTTTCTATTTCGCTTGTTATAGACATTTGGCCTCCGTATATATTTTTTTCAACTATTGCAGTGCTAAGTCCAGCTCTAAGACAATATATTGCAGCAGTCATTCCAGATATACCGGCACCTATTATTAAAACATCATACATACGATACACCCTTTTGATATAATAGTTTTATTCTTGTATCATTTCAATTAGTTTTTCTTTTGCTGTAACACCAACAGAGGTTTTTTTAGGCTCTCCATCTTTAAAAAGAATTATTGTTGGAATAGACATAACAGAGTATTTTTGTGCAATATCAGGGCTTTCGTCGATATTTATTTTTAATACCATAATTTTATCTTTAAAATCTTTTGCAATCTCTTCAATTATTGGAGACATCATTTTGCATGGAGTACACC